>JAFOIR010000127.1 GCA_017420625.1 Bacillota bacterium | reverse complement strand
GCGCACGCGCTATCGAAACACGCTGCTGCTGACCGCCGGAGAGCTTGGAAGGATAATAATCCATACGATCCGCCAGGCCTACCCGTTCCAGCAGCTTTTTGCCGATCTCTTCAGCCTGTGCCTTTGGCATTTTCTGAGCAACCCGAAGACCTAAAGTGACATTTCCGAGTGCCGTCTTGTTGCCATACAGATTGAAATTCTGGAATACAAAGCCGACTTTCTGACGGTATTCTCTCAGTTCCTTGGAAGAGATCTTTTTCATATCATACTGATGATCATCCAGGATGAGTGTACCGCTGTCCGCCTTGGTCAGATATCCGGCGCAGCGAAGAAGGGTCGTCTTGCCGGAACCGCTGGGGCCGAGGATCGCGACCACGTCACCCTGATTGACTTCCAGACTGACATTGTTCAGAACGACATTATCACCGAACTTTTTGCATACATTTTTCAGAGTCAGCATCTTATCGTCTCCTCTCCAGTGCCGTTTCCGCTTTCCGCTGAAGGACGGTCAGAACGGAACAGAAGATCAGGTAGATCACGCCGGCTTCCAGATACAGCCAGAAATAGTCATAGGTCCTGGCTGCGATTCTCTGAGCGGTAGCAAGGATCTCGACCAGTGCAACGCTATACGCCAGAGAGGTATCCTTGACCAGTCCGATGAGAGAGTTGCTCAGCGGCGGGAACGCAGTACGTAGCGCCTGAGGTACGATGACATGGATCATCGCCTGCCAGAAGGTCAGACCATCGCAGTAGCATGCTTCAAGCTGCCCGATCGGGACAGATTCAATGGCAGCACGGACAGTCTCCGAACAGTATGCGCCGATACTGAGCGACATGACGATCCACGCACTGGTAAATGAGTTGAACTTGATGCCAATGGTGGGAAGACCAAAGTAGACGATGAACAGCTGTACGATCATGGGGGTGCATCGAATGATCCAGATGTAGACCCTGACCAGACGCTTCATGATGGGCACTTTTGCGATCTGCATCAGTGCAACGAAAAAGGCGATCAGAAGTCCGGTAGTGAAAGTGGCCAGCGTGAGAGGAATCGTGACCTTCACGCCGACCATGAAAAGCTTCCAGAAGGACTCTAAAAGTTCAGTGAGAATTCGTTCATTCATTGTAAGAAATTACTTTCCGGTTGTTGTATCAACATCAAAATACTTCAGTGCAAGAGCGGACAGGGTTCCGTCAGCTCTGGCCTGAGCAAGCGCCTCATTGACAACTTTAATGAACTCTTCATTGCCCTTAAGGCAGGGAATATAAGCATTAGGTTCCGGATCGCTGACAACGATCACTTTGAACAGAGCAGCCTCATCCGGATGATTCTTGAAGTAGTCTGCAAAACCAACGGTGGTACTGAAGGTGACCTCCGCACGGCCGTTCTTGACTTCGCTGATTGCCTGAGCAGCTTCCTTGACCTCGTCAAAGATGACGCCGTTTTCCTCAGCGAACATACCAATCGTACTGGTGGGATCGTTGGCGGAAACTTTTCCTTCGACATCTGCGAGGGAGTTGATCTCATCGTTGTCCACGAGGGTCATGATCGCATACTGGGTGTAGTTGTAGGGTTCAGAGAAGTCATACTTCTGAGCTCGTTCTTCATTATAGGAAACGCTGTTGGCCACGATGTCGATCTGACCTGCGTCGAGTGCTGCAAAGATGGAGCTCCATGCGGTTTCGGTATACTGGATGTCTACACCAATATAGTCTGCAATATACTTGGCGACTTCTACTTCAAAGCCGACCAGCTGATCTTTATCATCGTGATAGGTGTAGGGACTCCAGGTTCCTTCGGTACCGACAATGATATATCCACGCTGCTTGATGGTGTTAAGCAAATCACCATCTGCAGATCCCTGTTTGCTGCAGCCGCATAAAGCTGCGATTGCGAGCGTCAGAACAAGGAATAATGCCATCATTTTTTTGGTCATAACAAGCGCCTCCTGTCATAAAATTTCCAAAAAATACTTGCAAAATGCAACCTTTCGGAGTACAATGATAACACATAACAATTCTTTTTGCAAGTACTATCTTTTTTAATAGTGAAGGTTTTTTTGAAATGACGTGTGAAGAAAAGTATCAACAGATTCTGGAAAGGATCCGGGAAGGCGGCAATATTTGTCCTATCATGTATGCCGTCTCGGTCATCGGACAGAAATGGAAGATCCCGATCCTCTGGCAGCTGGCAAAAAGTGACCAGCCGATGCGGTTTTCAGAGATCCGCAAAGCATTGAAGCTTACAGACGCTATGCTTTCCAAAACGCTGGACGAACTGGAAGGGCATGGGATGATCGAGCGGATCCAGTATAACTGTATTCCGCCGAAGGTAGAATATAAGTTAAGCTGTAAAGGAACAACGCTTCTGCCGGTGCTTCTGGCTCTTCGCGACTGGGGTGAGGAACAGATCCGGGAAGAAAGCCGTCATTGTGAAGAAAAGTAAGAGGAGGAAGTATTATGCAGTTTGTTGTTGTGGCTCATGACGGAAAGAACATGCTGGAAAAGAGAATGAGTGTCCGGCCGGGTCATCTGGAGAATATTGCCCGGATGAAGGCAAAGGGGCAGGTAGTCATCGCCGGCGGTATCCTGGATGACGAGGGCAAGATGGCTGGTTCTGTTCTGGTTCTTGACTTTGAAAACCGAGATCAGCTGGATGAGTATCTGGCCAATGAGCCGTACTATACCGAGCATGTCTGGGAAGATGTACGGATCGACCGGTACAACGCAGTCGTGATCAATAATCAGTCTGTATAAGCAAGAGAGCATTCAAAAGCCGCAAGAGCTCCTGAAAAAGGAATTTCTTGCGGCTTTTTCTTATGATATAATGAACTCAAATCCACCTTTTACCCAAATTCACCGAATAGGAATCCGCTATGACACCACCAAAGAATGACGAACGTTCATATGCTGCTTTTATCAGTTATCGGCACCTGCCGCTGGATCGGGAAGCGGCTATCCGGATCCAGAAAAGGATCGAGAGTTTTGTTGTACCCAGGGAGTATCGAAATCGCACAGGCGGCAAAAAGCTTGGCCTGTGCTTTCGTGATGAAGATGAACTGCCTGCATCCGCCAGTCTATCAGGCAGCATCAAGTATGCATTGGATCACTCGAAATTCCTGATCGTCATCTGTACACCACAGCTTCAGTTCTCGCAGTGGTGTATGGCGGAGATCCAGTATTTCCTGCAGACACATGACCGGAATCATGTTCTGGCTGTGCTGGCGGATGGAAGACCGGAGCAGTCATTCCCGGACATGCTGCGCTTTATTCGGGATTTTAATGGCAATATTCTTGCGAATGTCGAGCCGTTGGCCGCCAACATTTCCAGTCCGGATCATAAAATCAATAAGAAAAGTTTTAAGAAGGAAAGCCTGCGGCTTTGTGCTGCTATTCTGGGCTGTCCCTTTGATGCACTGTGGCAGAGAGAGCATCGTGCAAGAGCCAACCGCACCCTGATGGCGATGACGGCCGGTTTTGCAGTCATGGCTGTGATCGTTGGCGTGGTGTTGGTCAAAAATGCTCAGATCTCCGAAAAAAACCGACAGCTTGAAAAGAATCTTTCTACAGCGCTGGTGGATACGGGTATAGCCAGGCTGGAAGAATATGACCTCTATGGAGCACTGGATGATGCTTTGAACGCTGTAGGAAGTGAAGATCCAGAGATCTATGATCATCGCGTGGAAAAGCTGCTGAATGATGCTCTGGGCGCATATCTGCCGGGAAAGGTGCTGTGTACACCAATGGCGATGCAGCCTACGGACATCGAAAGTCTGTGTGCATCTGAAAACGGCAGGATCGGATTCAGTGCCGATCAGGTCGGAAACATCCTGGCAATGGATATGACTAAAGGAGAAGTTTTGTGGAATGTGTCCCTGAAGACAACCGGATCACCTTCACTTTATGCCATCGGAAATGACCTTCTCCTTTGTAAATATCCGGAAAAGCTGACAGCGTTGTCCATGGAGAACGGATCGATCAGGTGGACTTATGAGTATCATCTGCCTAATGAATTTCAGGTCATCAGCGATGACGGTCGTTTATTTGCTGTACTGGACTGGAATATGAGTCTGGAAGATATGACAGCGATGCTTAAGCCAGGGGAAGAGGATAA
The DNA here is from genome assembly GCA_017420625.1 of Bacillota bacterium. The sequence goes on along the minus strand of JAFOIR010000127.1, from coordinate 6,021 downwards.
GGCTTCTGTCAGGCCGGAGTCAGCGGTCGATATGGAGATCGATGTACTGGATACAACAAGCGGAGAGCTGGCTTATCGATATCTTCTGCCGGAGGAATCCTATCATATCTATATAGATCCGGATGATAAGATCTATGACTGCAGCGGTGATTTTTCGGATGACAATACTGCTTTGACCTTTGCGCTGCCTGCCCTTATGGAACAGGGACGAGGCGTCATGCTGATACAGGGGACCTATGATTCCGGATATCAGCTAAGTGTGATCGATGAGCTGCAAACGCAGCCGGACATGATTTTGGGCGTAGAAACATCGGTCGACAAAAGCTCAGTTTACTGGGCTTTGACAAAAGGAAAGAGCCTGTATTCGATCATCTGCTATGCCAACCAGGAGAAAGAACCGATCACTCAAAAGATAGACTATTCTTTATCATCTCCCAACGGCACGGATTCGGATTATTATCATCAGGAACGCCCTTATCTGCCGATGCTGACCAGTGAAAACCATGTTGTTCTCACCTCGCGAAATACGATCTATCTGATCGACCGAAAAGAAGGAACACTTCGCTACTATATGACGCTCGAAAGCCCGGTGGTTTCTGCCATATGGGAAAACCGGAACGAGGAAAAACTGGAAATCCTGACACGAAATGGTCATCTGGTCACATATCAGTTGGCATATGGCGGGGAGGAAGCTTTCAGAGGCTGCTATTACTGGGATGTTCCGGTGGAGGATATCTCTGCCGTTTACCGAAGTTATCATCAAACCGGGGATATATATGGTGATTATATCCTGGTCTCTTCCGATGTTCAGCCGGGATACATGCTTGTCCTCAATGTGGGCTATGATAAAGATTATAAAAGTGTTCCCGTTGAATCGTCAACAAACTGTGCTTACGCACAGCCGACGCCTTCCGGCGATCAGATGATGTTCTTTTTCCCGGACAGACAGGACGAGACAGTGGTACATGTCAAAACAATCGATATAAGGACCGGAACCATTCAGGAGGAAGCTGCTGTTTCTCTGGCTCCCTTTGGTTTCTGGCAGCAGGAACAGAGTCTGAGGCCGCTGCCGACAGATAACAGCCACTTCCTTCTCTATGGAAGGATCTATGGACTGGATGGAAGCGTCACAGAAATTAACCCCGATCCGGAGGATGATCAGAAATATCTGGCTGCAGTACTTCAGGATGGACAGCTTCTTTACATTTGTCGGACAGAACCAACTGGCCAGTCTATCCCTTCCTTTCCGATAGGGTCGGAAATCATATGGACAGCACCGGATTGCTATCTGAACGGCAGACAGATGGAAGATTGTTCAAGCATTGAAGACGGCATTGCTATGCAGTATTCCAGTTATGACAATTTTACCGGGCATTATACAGTGGGAAGCAATGGATGGATCGCCGGCTGGGGCAACGCTCTGATGCTGGAAGAGGTATCAGCAGCGACAGAGTATATGCCGGGTTTCTACAAGACCGTTGTCTCAGAAAACATGGTGATTGCTGCCAAAAATATCAAAACAGGATATAAAGTTGAGATTCGGGATGAGGCAGAAGGTGTAGAAGTCACCCATATGGTTTCATCCAATACGAAACCTTACCTGGCGGCAGCCTATGAGCAGGGCAGTCTTGGTTTATATGATCTTCGCCTGGAAAAAGGGTATCTGCTAACGGATACGGTTCTTTATGCCAGAGGTGAAATTCAGGAGCTTTGTTTTTCTGATTCCGACCGATATCTGTTGGTTCTGACAGTCAACGGGCGAGTCGACTGCTATGACGTTGAAACCAGAGAGAAAGTATTTTCACTTTCCCATGCATTTGGCGAATCATCGGAGGATCGGATCGATCGTTTCTTTGCGCTGGAAGAGGCTGAAAACAACAGGCTGGTTCTGATTGCGGCCAACGAAAGCGGAAAGACGGATTATGACAGCTACAGAGCAAAATACTGGACTACGGTTCTGGATATCGACTCCTGGGCAGTCACGCTTCAGACGGACGACATTTGCTGGTGGTCGGATAAACATGACCAGGCAGTCATCGCCAGCGGCACGGTGATCGGTACCTGTACGATCCATACATTAAAAGACCTGACCGAGTGGGCCAGGTCTGTGAAAGATTAGATCAGTTCAAACCAGTCGAAGGAAGCGGTATTGTCTGAGTCGGTGCCGCCTCCGGTTGCGAACATTCCGATCATGGTACCGGACATACAGCCAACCTTCTCTGGATTGATCAGAGCACCGTCTGCAATACAGAGCGTTTCCATATGTTCCGCATCGGATCCATATCGGATCGTGAAGGTCTCTTTCTCCATCTCGATCTGAAGAATGATGGACGGATCCTGCCAGATCGCTTTTGCAACCGTCTCACGATTCGTTTTGCTGGTGAATCCGGGGATAAAGGGCGGGCAGGGATAATCAGCTGTATAGCGGACAAGTCGGATGACTTGCTGTCCGTCTTCCACCGCCCGTTCCAGATGATATTGATGATTCATAGCCTGAACGACGGCCATTCCGGCGCTCTCACTGCCTTCCGGCACGAAGGTCATCTGACAGGTTGCTTTGGTGCAGATCGCTCTTTGGCGCCGGGAGACGAAAGCAACATATTTGTCTTTTTGAAGCGGGGCGTCAAAATGCACAGGCTCAAGTTCTTCCGCCAGCATCTGACGGATGCACTTTAGCTTCAGACAGGAGTCTTCGAGTTTCCAGAACGGGGCATAAGGCGTTCCCCAGAAAGTCCAGTACATGGCCAGCTTATCTTCCTCAAACCCATCGAAAGTGCTTTCCGGCGGGTAAGGTGTCCAGGGAAGAGAGGCCGGTGCATCATAGGTAAGTTCAACTTTGCCTGTTTCAGGGCTGAAAAGAGGCCAGTCCCGTTCCCAGACTACCGGGACGATGAAGGTCTCACGTCCGAGGTTTTTACATTTTCCTTCGATCAGACGAGAACCAAGCAGGACTGCATACCAGGATCCGTCCGGAAGATCGATAAAGTCGGCATGTCCCATGTTAATGAGCGGAGCTTTGAAGCCCATATGACGATGAGTCAGGACCGGATTGGCGGGGCAGCCTTCGTAGAATCCAAGCACTTCCTTGCTGCGGGCTACGACAACACTATGATAATGTTCGGTGCCGCCTTCGGCGATCATCAGGTAGTAATAGTCTCCGATATGATACAGGTGAGGTGCTTCGGGTGAAGAAGCGCCGCGGAGCGCACTGTTGAAGATCGTGACAGGCTCTCCCATCATCCGGAAGTTCTCGATGTCATATGGCGCTGCCCAGATGCCGCGTTCCTTGACGCCGGTACCATTGTCCCAGACATTGCCGGTACCCATGATATAGCACTGCCCGTCGTGATCAAAGAAGATGGATGCGTCGATTCCGGGTACATCATCCAGCCAGTGAGGCATGGACCATGGTCCGGCAGGATCCTTGGCAGTGACGATATAGTTGCCTTTATCAGCGAAGTTAGCATTGATCATGTAAAATGTGCCGTTATGATACCGAAGGGTAGGCGCCATTACACCGTCAACCATGCTGGCGTGTTCTACGTGAAATCCATTTTCCGGCGTCATGGCATTGCAGATCTGTTCCCAGTGAGCCAGATCCTTGCTGTGAAAGATCGGAAGACCGGGGCACAGTTCAAAGCTGGAGCAGGCCAGATAAAAATCATCACCGACACGGCAGATGGACGGATCCGGATAAAACCCGGGAATGATCGGGTTGATCAGTTGGTTCGACATAGGAGAGACTCCTTTCATTTTGTCATTATACTTATATTACCATAAATACTGAAAAAAGAAGGGAAAAAACGATGAATCAGAAAGTTTATTTTGCCGGATCGATCCGCGGCGGAAGAGTGGATGCCGGACTTTATCAGCGGATGATCGCCTACATCCAGAAAACAGATGTCGTACTGACTGAACATGTCGGCCATCCGGAACTGAATCTCCTGGAACAGGGCAGAAACAAAGATGGTCAGATCTATGATCAGGATACGGGGTGGCTTCGGGAAAGCGATCTTCTGATCGCAGAATGTACCTGCCCTTCACTGGGCGTGGGATATGAGCTGGCTTATGCAGAAAAGATTCACGTACCCTGCTACCTCTTTTATGATCGGACCAAGACTCAGCTTTCTGCCATGCTGACGGGAAATCCCTATTTCACCATCTGTCCGTATGAGAAGGAAGAAGAGATCTATCCTGTTCTGGACAGAATCCTGAAAAAATAGAAAAGACGAAAAAAGAACCACAGCGACCTATGATGGCTGTGGTTCTTCTTTTGGCAGTATGCCCGGCGGCGTACATTTCCTGTTTTGAATCATTTTTTGTTCAGTTCGACTTTTGTCTTTTTTCTGTCGTCGATGGTTTCTTCCGGCATTTCCTGAAGCATGCTGTACTTGGAATAGTCCTCATCGGCTTTTATGTTACGCCGTTGATAGAGATCCTTCTTGGCGATCTGAATGGAAGTATGGTCTTTGTTAACTCTTTTCACGATGGGCAGAGCTTTCTCGTCAAGGGAAATCGTGGGCTGAGTCCGTCCCCAACGAGTACGGACGTAATTGGTACGATCTACAAGAACATTGCAGCGATCTTTTGGCGCATCGCCAGCCTGCGCTAAAATACCGAGAATATTGACGGTCTGGCTGAAACGGCGATTTACGCCCTGATCACGGCCGATCGCTTTTTTACCTTTCTGGTAGATTTCCGTTTTGTCAAAGATCGACTGAAGCTTCCGGTTCTTCGGTTTCATCGATATATTCATTGGCGTCGTCATATACAATAATAGGCTGATCTAAAGCATTTCGCTGTCGCTCTATAGGCTCTGGAATCGTTCTTCCCTCGACGATATCAGCCAGACGGCTGCGATAGTTTCCGATATCGGACAGGGTTTCGTCTGCATCTTCGAAGGTTTCGGTTTTCCACAGTTCGTCGAATTCACCGGCACCGGCGACAGTGGGGGATGACGGGAAATCAGTCTTCATTTTAGTATATGTATTATCCAGGTCGGTAGAGGCCTGCATGGCATCCCGCATGGCTCTGCGGATCTGACTGAGATTTCTGGGACGAGTATCCAGTGCTTTTTTAAGAACACGTTCCTTTTCCAGAAAATCTTCAGTCCTTTCCTGAAGTCTCTCTATACTGTTCAGTTCAGCTTCTTCTTCTTCAGAAAGTCCCTGTCTTTTAACTTTGGTGGTCAGTTCCTGACTGCGCACAGAAAGTGCGTCACTGAAGGCTTGGATTTTTAATGCATCCTGTCCGAGATTGTCCTCGGAGGCGGACTGGTTGGCAATATGGGCAACGATTTGTTCAAGTCTTGGCATGATATATAATCCTTTCGGTGTGTAATTGATTTTATGAAAATATCATACAACATTTTTTCAGGTTTGCAAGTGATTTTGACCGGAAGGCATAAAGATGGCATAATCGGAAACTTTTTGCTGAAAAACAAGGCCGATTAGGGTATAATAAAAGGACTGGGCAACCAGATGAAAGACCGTAAGGAAAGGAAATTTATTGTTTTGAGATTTTTGTTTACATCAGAATCGGTAACCGAAGGGCATCCGGATAAGATCTGCGATCAGATCTCCGATGCGATCCTGGATGCACTCCTGAAAGAGGACCCTCAGAGCCGTGTTGCCTGTGAAACAACGGCTACGACCGGCATGGTCACGGTCATGGGAGAGATCACGACCAGTGCTTATGCGGATATTCCAAGGATCGTCCGTGGGGTGGTCAATGAGATCGGCTATACGCGTTCGGATTACGGATTTGACGGTGACACCTGTGCGGTGATCACTTCCATCGACGAACAGTCACCTGATATCGCGATGGGCGTCGATGAGTCCTATGCCTATCAGCACGGGTCGAAGGAAGATATCTATGAGAAGACCGGCGCCGGTGATCAGGGTTTGATGTTTGGCTATGCCTGCAGTGAAACACCGGAGTATATGCCGCTTGCCATTACCATGGCGCACAAACTCTGCCGGCGGCTTTCTGAAGTGAGAAAGAGCGGTGAACTGGACTATC
>JAFOIR010000126.1 GCA_017420625.1 Bacillota bacterium | reverse complement strand
CTGCTTTTTCAGAATATCCCGAAGCAGGAATTTGTTCACGGTACACGGAATACCGTTCAGATCGTTGAAGGCTGCCATGACCGTCTGCGCACCGGCATCCACTGCCGCCTTGAAAGGTTTCAGATAATGATTATAGAAAACATGCATGGCCATGTTCACTGTGTTGTAATCCCGACCGGATTCACAGGCACCGTAGCCGATATAGTGCTTCAGGCAGGCCGCCACATAGGGATCGTCCGGGCTTTCCCCCTCCTGCAGACCGGTGACTTTCGCGGTGGCGAAGGCGGAAGCAAGGCAGGGATCCTCACCGGGGCCTTCGGAGACACGTCCCCACCTGGCATCGCGGGCGATATCCAGCATCGGCGCAAAATGCCAGGAAACACCGGCTGCCTTGGATTCTCTGGCCGCCATGCGGGCAGTCTTTTTCATCAGATCCGGATCAAAGGTTCCTGCTTCTGCAATTGCGATCGGGAAGACAGTTTTAAATCCATGGATGACATCCAGGCCAAAGATCAGCGGGATGCCCAGCCGGCTTTCTTCCACCGCGATCTTCTGCAGTTCATTGACTTTCGCCGGATCCTGCACCATGAGGGACCCCACACGGCCGGCACGGATATCATCTTCATGATAATCCTGCGTACTCTCGCTCATGATCTTGCCGAACTCTTCCTTTGAAAGTCGTCCGTCTGTCAGCATCTCGATCAGTTCGCTGAAAGGAACCGTAAATCCACCAACGATCGACGGTGATTCCTGGTTCATCTGACCGATCTTCTCTTCCAGTGTCATCTGGCTGAGAAGCTCTTCAATTCTATCTTTCTGGGCTTTCGTAAGTTGTCGCATGATTATCCTCCTTTGTTTACATCGGAATCGCTAAGCGATTCATACAGGGGCTCAAAAAACGGAGTATTCTGATATTTGATGCCCCTGTTAGTATAAGAAACCTGCCACTGTTTGTCAACCGACACAATCCATGCTATACTAGAGAAAACCACCTGATCGGAGGTGCTGTCATGAGTGAAGCTTTTACCTATATTCCTCTTTCCCGCATCCAACGAACGGTCATTCTGGATACCGACATCGGACCCGACTGTGACGATGCCGGTGCCATTGCCTGCCTTCTTTTCTGGCAGGAACGATACCATTTTCCCCTCGCAGGAATCGTAAACTGCACCTCCAATCCATATGCCAACGGCGCCATTCGTGCGATCACTCATTCATTGGGCTGCGAAACCCCGGTTGCCGCTTCCATGGCACCAGGTCTTTTAGAAGATGCCTATCAGTTTGACGAGCCAATTGCCAGAAATTATCTGAAGAACGAATCGGAAAGGACAGCGGCTCTACGGGCACTGGATTTTTACCGTGAAGTCCTCTCAAAAGCTGAAGATCAGTCTGTGACCATTATCAGCATCGGCCAGTTTACCACGATCAGTGAGCTATTGAGAGCCGAGCCCGAACTGGTCAGGCAAAAGGTCTATGCCCTGATCTCCATGGCCTGCACTTTTCCTTCCGGCCGCGAATTCAACATCCATAAAGATGCCAAAGCCGCTCAGCATGTCTTTGCCAATTTTCCTGCTCCGATCATCTGCACGGGATTTGAGATCGGTTTCGATGTACTGACCGGATTCTATAATCCTCCGGAAAATAGTGCGCTGAGGCCTGTGTATGATTCCTACCGCATCTATACACATGATGTCCTTGGTGATACCGCTGCCGAGTCACTCCGTCACAGCTGGGATCTGACCGCTGTCCAGTTTGCTGCAGAAGGGTGCGGACGATTTTATGATATATCAGAGCCTGTCGATATTGCAATCAGTGATGGTGGATCAAACCATATCCAGCCCTGGAATGGTTTCAGTGCCCCAAGGTATTATCTCATTCAGAAGACAGAAAAAGGTACGCTTGCTTCTTATCTGAATCAAACTTTGCATAGAAAACCGGCTCATCTGCTCGTTACTGCCGGGCAGGGATCGGAACGAAAAGAGTATTTACGAGGCCGGATCGATAGATACCTTTCTCAAAACAGTGTCGATGATCTTCGGATGGTGCTGATCGATCTGACCGGGCAGGAACTGACCGGATATAACGCCAGACGTCATCTTTTGGGATCCATGATCTCTGATCCCCGGACAGCTCTGGCAGCGCTGATCAAGGTCGAGAAAATGATGATGGATCGCTTTGTATCCATCTCCTCTTCCGGCGTTCGCACGCTGGAGGAGCACAATCTTCGCGTCCTTCCAAGCTTGCGGATCCCCCGACTGGAGGTCATTGTGAACGGTGTCGACGAAATCATCAAAGCTTATCCCGGAAGATCTGCCGAAGTCCTTGCTCACATTCTCCGTCTCGGAGCTGCCGCTGGGATTGAGCTGATTCTGGCTTTGGATCAATCATCCGAAGAGGAAATCCCTGCAGAAGTCCGTCGTCTCCTTCCACAGAGACTGACTCTCTCCCGATGAAAGAGAGATCATCATGAGCGAATTCTTTTTTGAGAAAGAACCAGTTAGAACGGGCACAGGAAATCTGAAAGGCCTGCTGAGAGCAGAACTTGAAGAAAAAGGAATCCAGGATCCGGTTATCCTTTTTGGCGCTGAGATGGATTATCCGACAGCGCCATGTATCTCCAAAACGCTGGAAAACTTTGCCAGAGAAGGACTCTATGGCTTTACACTGCCGGACAAGCCTTACCTTGAAGCTGTGTGCCAATGGATGAATCATATACGGGGAGTTGCGATCCAGCCGGAATGGATCCTTCCTGTACAGGGAACGACATTTGCGCTCAGCACCTGCATCCGTGCTTTGACCTCGCCGGAAGACAAAATACTGCTCCTCTCTCCTTCCTACTACCGATTCGACCGGGCAGTCGTCCGGAACGAACGTAAAGTCCTTTATCATTCACTGGTTCTGAAAGATGATCACTATGAGATCGGATGGGAAGATCTCGAAACGAAGCTTTCCGATCCGGCATGCCGGATGATGGTACTGGTGAATCCTCACAACCCTACCGGAAAAGTATTTTCCTCCGATGAGCTTCACAAAATCAGCCTGCTCTGCCGCCAACATAGAGTGACTGTCTTCTCAGATGAGATTTTTGCCGAAACAGTGCAGGAAGGTTTTTCCGCAGCTGCCTTTGCCAGCATGGATCCTGAGAGCATCACCTGTACTTCTTTAGGAAAAGCATTCAACTATACCGGTGTGAATCAGGCCAATCTGATCATTCCGGATGAGGACCTCAGAGCAGAGATTCTTCGCCAACGGGACATCGATCACTTCGGCAGTATCGATCCGTTCTTCTATCAGGCGCTTCTATCTGCCTATACACCGGAAGGGGCTGAATGGCTAAAGCAAATGAATGCTCACACAGCCGGGAACGTCCGGACAGTCCGCATGTTTCTTAATCAATATATGCTGAAGATCCGTCTGCTTCCGGTGGAGGGAACTTTTGTCGGATGGCTGGACTGCCGGGCACTCAACATGACAGATGCACAGCTGCAGCAGTTCTTCGAAAATACAGGCATTTTTGCTGATCCGGGCATCGAATACGGCCAGGACGGCAGTGGTTTCTACCGGTGGAATCTGGCCACGTCCCATACGAACATTCAGAAGGCACTCTCCCGACTAAAGGAGGCTTACGATAAACTGTGAACAAACTCACGATCAAACTCACACCGAAGTGGGGCCTGTTCCAGCAAATGGAAACAGTCTGCTGCCTGCAGGTGGACGAATGGCTCGAATATGATGAGCAGTCAAATCAAAACACACAGACTGTCCCTGCATTCTGTTTTCCTGATATCGCCTTCGGCGGACGCTGTCCATTTCCGGAATGGGAATACCTTCATCTTGATGATGCATCCGGAGAACTTAACTGTCAGATCCGACCGATCCCTACCCTGGATGACAATATGACGTTCCAGGGTCTTTTCACGGATCGTCATCCGGAAGGAACGATTCATCTCTCCTACAACCTGCTGCCTCGCATCCTGCCGGAAGGTTACCGGCGCAGTCCCTGTTTTGATTTTCGCGCAGAACCGTCAGGACTGACAGGTACCGGTCTCTTTTCCCTTATCCTACCCTTCTCCGAAGACAAAACCGAAAAGATGGATGTGTCTCTTTTCTGGGATCTTTCAAAGATGCCGGAAGGAAGCCGGGCGATTCTTTCTTTGGGAGAAGGAAATCTCCATCAGAATCTGACCCGCAAACAGCTGGCTGATACGATGTTTTCTGTAGGAAGAATGCAGGCTTTCGAGCAAGATGGTCTGGGTGTTTACTGGTTTCTGGATCCACCCTTCGATATTCGTGCTCTGGCCGAAAGGATCCTCCCGATCTTCAAATATGAAAAAGCATATTTTCATGATCCTTCTGCTTCCTTCCGTGTATTTCTCCGAAGGGATCCTTTTCGCTTAAGCGGAGCCGGTTCTGCCTGTCCCTATGCTTTCATCTCCACATACAGTCAGATGGATACACCCGAAGATTTTGCCGGAAGGCTGGACGACTTCGTGGATGTTTTCATCCATGAAATGACCCATACCTGGCCTTCCATGGAAGATCAGAAGACAGGTGACGGCACCTGGTTCTGTGAAGGGGCGACCGAATTTTACTGTACCATGCTACCCTACTGGGGAGGATTTGTCAGTGCTGATGAGACGAGCCGGAAGATCCATCATAAAATCAACGAACAGTATCTGAATAATCCCTATCGTGAAACGTCAAATGAGGAGATATCCAGAATTCAATGGCAGGATCTTCGGGCACAGCACGTACCTTACGGAAGAGGTATGCTGTATGTTGCCATGACGGAATACAAGCTGAAAAAAGCAGGGAAAGGCAGTATTCTGGAACTTGTCAGCCAGCATAATATCGTAAATCCCATGACCTTGCAGGAATGGAAAGACTTCGTATTCGAAAAACTGGGAAAAGAAGGCTTGGAAAATTACAAAAAAATGGAAGAAGGCATAATTCCTTCTCCCATTCCTGATGATCTTTTTGGCCAGGATATACAAACGGATTTTAGTATCCCAGCATTTCATATTTGAGCTTCATCGGATCTTCTTCCCTCATCTTTTCTTCGCTCTGACTGAAACAGTAAATACATTTCTGCCGCTCACCGTCTTTATACATATCGTTATAGGACGGCAGGTCCACAACTTCCAGTAGTTCAGCATACCGGCCGTTTTTCTGATACTCTTTCATCAATCCCTCAATGGTTCTGCGGGAAGGTGCATTGTCCGGATTACAGGTGATAATAATATACGGCATATTGTGCTTCCAGGCTTCTTCCAATAGAAGCCTGGCTGCTTTTTGTGCCATGTGATTTCCCTGATAATGCTCGTCCACATGATAACCGATATGCCCGCCGTAATAGAGATTTTCATTATAGCCAAACCGCAGATCACAGCCGCCCACTGGGATGTAACCGAAAAATGGTCGTTTTTCCGGCTGACAGATCTTGTACTTGTAGCATGGAGCCCAGTTCTTGTCCGGATCTGATGCTTGTTTTTCTGTCAGGATCAGACATACATTTTCATCCTGCAGGGTTTCACGTCCTCTGATAAACACTTTTTATACCTTCTTTACTACTAATTCCCCGTTGATGATTTGAATCTCATAAGTACCATCATCGCAGGTGCAGCGAAATCCGTCGCTATGCGTCTCGACATTGTCACGCAGTACAGATGGCGCTTCGAAAACTTCATACATCTTACCACTCTTGCGATCAATGACACATAGACAGGCTTTGATATTATCTAAATCCAGGTCATCGTTTTTCGGTCCATAGACAAACGCGACCAGACCGTTTTCTCCCGGTACGAATTTCAAAATACGCTTATCCTGATCATCCATGTACCGGGCAAAGTCCCACATTCGGTACCACTGCCAGCTCTTCTCCAGTTTGGGAGGATCAGACATATCCACGATTTCCGGATCCATCCATGATCTTTGCTTTTCAGGCTTTGCCCCGCCTTCCCGGATCTCAAACTCCAGATCAACATCAAACGCATCGATATGGATCCGATATTTCCCTTCCGAAAGGCTTCCCTGCATGTATCCGAAAAGGAAGGACTGCCTTACCAAATCATGGTCTTCCAGACGAAGACCTATATCCAGAAAAGCCATGTTTTCCATAAACGGTGCTTCTTCCCAGTCACCGTTTGCCATTTCCATTTGAACCGAAAAATGCTCTCCATATGTGAAGTTCTGATCGGTTGGGTTCTCATAAATCACATTGACGCATTCAGCCTCAGGAGAAAGGATATCTTCTTCTAAATATACTCTTACTCCATCCGCTGTGGTCTTAATAGTTTTCCTCGATTCTTGACAGCCACCGAGCAGGCTGCTCAGCAACAGACAGACGATCAGAACAAGCGCATATATCTTCTTCACAGCTCTGCTCCTTTCATGATTTATGGCCACATCTCATAGAGCGGCATGCCCCACTCATCGACACCTTTCTCTACATAGCCAAAGGCTCTCCAGAAGCGAAGCGGCAGTGGTTTACCGATATTCATCTCAAAATACTTTGCGCCTTGTGCCTGGGCTGCGGCTTCCAGTGCATAATAGCAGTAATGTCCCGTTCCCATTCCGCGAAATTCCGGGAAGACCCAGAATTCCAGAATAAAGCATTGGCCATCCTCGGATCCATAGATACAGTAGGAAGATGCACCGATCCGCTTTCCTTCCTGTACAAAATACACCAGATGATGCTGATCCGTCTCCCGCTGCATATGCTCAAGGATAATATCCCGGTATTCATCGCTCGCGAAGTATTCGATGTCTTCTTCGTCTTCAACGATATCATCATCCACCAGATACTTCATCTGCAGCTCAAAGAATTCACCCGCCTCTTCCACCGGGATCTCTTCCAAGGTGATCTCCGGGATCGGTGTAATCTCCTCATAGCTGATCTCGCCTAAGTCGCCGATGGTAAATGCATAACCGCAGCAGTCGGTATAGAGAATCGTTCCATCCGGCGATGCTTTTTTCAGCATTTCCAGATTCGCACTGAATCGTCGCTCGACCGTCGCCCACCAGTTGGTGATGATGGAATACTTCGGCTTGAAAATATCCAGCATTTCCTCGCTGAAAATAGTTCCGCAGCCATGATGCGGCACTTTATAGATATCGATCGAACGTCCAACTGCCCTTGCAAATTGATCATTCACCCGGTCATATTTGAGATAATCCAGAGGACTGTTCCCTGCATCCGCGCCAAGGAATACCGAAACTCCATTCACCTCGCAGAAGAGCGCCGTGCTGTTCGTATTCTCGCCAAAACAGACCTGTCCCTTATAGGGAGAGTCTTCTGCCTCATACAGTTCTTTGACCGCATTGGATGTTCCGAAAAGCCGAAAATCAAAATCGCCGACCTTTACATGCGTGACGTTTTCATCGATCACGACCAGTTCCGAAAGTTCGTCCGCCAGCCGGCACATGTTCTCACAGTTTTCCAGCTCCAGACGGTTCGCTTCATCCGTTGCCGGTCGGCCGCTGCCGTCTGTCAGGTTGATCCCGCTGAACTTCTTCATATAGACCTTGCCGACAGGATGCCGTTTCATCAGCGGAATCAGGCTTCCGTAATGATCTTTATGAAAATGTGTGATCAGAATGAAATCCAGCTTTTTCACACCGACTTCATCCAGGTACGCGGAAATCCGCTCGGCATCCCGGTCATAACCGGTATCGATCAGAGCAAAATGACCGTTTGATTCAATTAAGGTATTGTCACTCCAATAAGCACGGATAAAATGGATCTTGTTCATTCCTTATTCCTCTCCTATACTCAGAAACACTGTCGCATTCTCCAAAGGAGGTTACGTCATTTTATCATGTTTGAAACAGTAAATCCAGTTCATGAAAAATTATAGTAATTTTTTTACTCACTATCTTCTCAAACACTTCTATGCTATACTCTTTACAAACTTTTACAGAAAGGAAACTGTTTCAGATGAAGATCCTCGTTACCGGGCCGAATGGTTTTGTCGGACATAAGATAGTGAGTGAATATGCCCGGAAATTCTATCAGGAAAGAGCCAGATCCAACCGATCTTATAATCAGGTCATTCCTTCACCTTCCCTTCGTGGTGCCGATCAGGAAACGATCCGGCGAATCGTGGAGGAAAGTGAAGCGGATGTGATCATCCATACTGCTGCTATCTCAGATATCGGACAATGTCAGGCAGATCCGGCTGCATCTTACCATGCCAACGTACTGATCCCGGTCTATCTGGCAGAAGCATCGAAAAACCGGAAACTGATCTGTTTCAGTTCTGACCAGGTTTACAGTGCTTGTTTGGATCCTGGTCCTTATTCAGAAGATCATGTTCGTCCCGGCAACATCTATGCTGAGCATAAACTTGAAATGGAAAAAAGAGTTCTGGATATTCTGCCGTCTGCAGTCATGCTTCGAGCGGAATGGATGTACGATCTCTATGTCAAACGATCCAATTATCTCATGAATATCCTGAATGCGCAGGATAAGGTTTCTTTCAGTTCCCGGCAGTTCCGAGGCGTTACCTATCTGCAGGAAGTGACTGACAACATGAACAAAGTCATCCAGCTTCCCGGCGGCGCTTATAATTTTGGAAGTGAAACGACCATGTCTATGTATGAAATTTCAAAACAATTCATCACCTATCTCGGAAAAAAGATAGTTGTCGAAGATGCGCCTGCTCTGAGGCCTCATAATCTGTGGATGGACTGTTCCAAAGCAGCACGATATGGTGTCGTTTTCAGCGATGTCCTTGCCGGGTTGAAGAAGTGTGCAGACGACTATCATCTTTGTTCTGCAAAGTGAATCTGTCTTATAGCAAGAAACTGTTCGTCTGACAATCTATCATCCAAAGGAAAGGGGAAAAATGGAAAACAAAATCGACAAAACAAAACAAGAACCGTTATGGACCATACCATTCTTAATGGTCATTCTTCTCAACTTATTCAATGGATGTGCCGCTCAGATGTCCTATCCTCTGGTCGCAAAATTCACCTTATCTCTGGGTGGAGATTTGGGAACAGCGTCAACGGCTGCCGGACTAATGTCACTTGCATCACTCTTTGTCTGCCCGTTCGCCGGTTTGCTTTCAGACCGCTTTTCCCGCCGAAGGATTCTTCAAATCTCCTTTATCGGATATTCGATCTGCCTGCTTCTTCATCTGCTGGCCCGAACTGTACCCGTTCTGATGGTGCTGCGTCTTCTGACAGGCATATTCTTCTCTGTCAATAGTGTTACCGCCGTTGCCTTTTCCACTTCCTTCATACCGAAGAAACGCTTGGGAGAAGGGCTCGGTTATGCATCTCTGGCTAACGTTCTTGCTCAGGCGATTGGTCCCGGTATCGGTCTGGCACTGTCCGAGCGGTTCGGATTCGGTTCCAGCTTCCTGCTGGCAGGCTTATGCGCCATAGCCAGTCTGATCATGATCTCACTGTTTCCGAAGAACAACGAAACCCTTCCTTCCGGTTCCAAAGAAAAACAGCGCATCCGCCTGGAAAACCTGTTTGCACCTCAGATGCTTGCTTTTATGCTCGTTACGGTTTTATTCAGCTGGGCAAGCGGATTCCTTTCTACCTATCTTGCAATCATCGGTGATGAAAGAAAGATCGCCGGTATTGCTCTGTTTTTCACGGTCTATTCTCTCGCGATGGTCATCATGCGGCCATTCTCCGGCAGGCTCTTTGAT
>JAFOIR010000125.1 GCA_017420625.1 Bacillota bacterium | reverse complement strand
GTGATTCCAAGAGAAAAAGCTACCGCGAAATATCCGAGACCAATGGGGATCCCGTCCCGCATGCCCCGTATAAAAGCCGGTTGTCTACTCTTACTCATTTCGGTCCTCCTCATTTACGGAGCGGAATGCGCTTCCCTCCGTGACGCAGTATCACGGCGATTATTGTAGCACAAACAGAAAGAAAGAAAAGATAAAAACTGGGAAAGCGGCAAAACTTGTTGAAATCAGAATCAATTTGTGAGAAGAGGAGAGACCGGAAAAATGGCAGAACATTAACAGACTCCATTGACGACACATTTCGCAATCTGTAAAATTGACATATGGGAAATAATTCCAAACGGAAGAATCATAAGGAGGGGGGAATCCGATGAAGGACCTGAAACATATTCACTATTACGAAGAGTTGCTTGAACAGGCGAATAACGAACTCGTACGAAAGGCAAAAGAGGACGGGGGCATCGCGGTGGGATACACCTGCTATTATGTGCCGGAAGTACTTCTCAACTGCGGAAAGGCGTTTTCGATCCGGCTTAGAGCGCCCAATACCGGCTCTCTGGATATCAGCCAGTATTACATGTCCAGTTTCATTTGCGGTTATACGAAAGCATTGTTTGAACGGGCATTTGAGGGCGGATACAACTTTGTAGACTTCTATGCATCATCGGACACCTGTCAGCAGATGGTGCGAGTAGTAGAAAACATCCATGAACTGAATCTGATTGACAATCCGCAGTTCGGCTTCGGGATCATTGATGCTCCGCTGAAAGTAAGTCCGCACGGGATCAAGTTCTATACGGACCAGATTCGGCAGAACTTCCTTTTGCCGATGGAAAAGAACTACAATCTGGACTTTTCAGAAGAGGCCATTCGTGCTGCTGTTGAAGAGCACAATGAGATGTGCGCTGTTTTTGAAGAGATCTCCGATCTTCGAAAAGAAGATAATCCAAAGATTACTCCGCGGGAATTCCATATTCTTTGCTTGGTCAGCTATGCTTGTCCAACATCACTGATACTTCCGTATCTGAAAGAGACCCTGGAGGACCTTAGAAATAGAGAAAAAGATCCGGAAGACAAGTGGCGGGCACGTGTTGTAGTCGTAGGGAGCGAGTTGGATGACTATGCCATCTCGGAGATGTTTGAAAACGCCCGCTGTTATGTTGCGGCAGACCGGTATTGTTTCGGATCATTCCCCGGCCGTCAGCGGATTGCCCTCAAGGAGGGAGAGCCTGCACTGGATCAGATCTGCCGATTCTACCTCGAGACAAATCAATGCCCTCGGTTTATGTCTGCAGAGAAGGTGCAGGGCAGACGGGATCTCGTACTTCAGCTGGTGAAGGATTATCGAGCAGATGGAATTATCTATGAACAGGCGAAATTCTGCGATTTCTGGGGTTACGAACGGACTCTGAATACACAGGTTATGTGGGAAGAATATGGAATTCCTACATTAGGAATTGACCGCGAATATGTGGTACAAGGCTCTGGACAGCTTGCGACCAGGATCCAGGCGTTCATGGAGAGTCTAGAGATCAAGAAAATCCAGAAGGGAGGGAAAGGAAAATGAGTAAAGGCGCTGCAGATAATTACAACGAAAAAACTGCAATATATAAACATCGTGAGTGGAGAGGATGGAAAGATACTTGCTTTGATTTTGGACAATGGTGTGTCTTGTGGGGCATTCTAATAAAATGGGTGTTCAGTCACTTGCTCCAAAATATAAAGGCCATTTTCCGCTATCGATGGATGTTTTCATACCTTACCGTGCCGTCTTTCTTTGACCGGCTGTGTTCTGGGCAGAGGGGAGCCGGTCTGCGTGCCGCAAGATATAACCTGAATTATCTGGCAAGTGATGTTACGGGAACCTTGACAACGATCTTTTCCGCAGACCGGAACCTTCATCCCAACAGCAAAAAGGCCGAAGAGCTTAACAAAAAGATTATCTGTGTGGATGAGCTCCTCCCGGCGTTGCTGGGCAAAGGGTTTCCGGATTGCAAGATGATACTGTTTCAGGAATACCCCATGTATCTCCCTTCTCTGATCAATCAGCACAGTCCGGTACACTATATCGAGCAGACAGAGCTCCACGGATTGCCGGCAGATGTCTGCCCGCTTCCGTCGTTTGAAGCCGGACTTGCCATTGAGGACGATTTTCCAAAGATTGGTTGTTGCATGGTGACTTCCAACATGCCCTGTGACGGAAGTATCATGACATCCATGTTGCAAGACCGCCGTATTGGACTTCCGACACAGCCACTGAATATTCCGCTGCGGTGGAAACGGGATGAAGTTCAGGAGTATGCGGTGGCGGAAATGCTCTCAGCCATTGAATTCATGGAGAAGCACACAGGAAAAACATTTAACTGGGATACGCTGAAAAAGGGATGTGAGATATGGAATGAACAGAATAAAGCGAAGTTTGAGAAATGGGAGATGAACCGCACGTCCATTCCGCCGCATACCGGATCATCGGCGTGGTTGTACCGAATCTTTGAACACCAGGCAGTTTGCGGTGAGCAGAAAGCACTGGACAATGACCGGAAAGTAAATGCGATCCTGCAGAAACAGGTGGCCGCAGGAATCTGTCCAAAGAACATCAAACACCGGGCTGTTGTATGGAATACTCCTGCCAACAATTATGCAAATTTCAATAACTGGCTTCTGGAATGCTGGGGTATTGATTCTGTTTGCGAAATGATTGACCTGCACGGAACAGAACTAATTGATACCAGTTCCAAAGAAAAGATGCTCTACGGTATTGCAAGAATGTATCAGACATCGACCATGCGCGCTCATACCAAGGGCGGCTATGAGTTGATGCTGGAGGATCTTTGGGCCAAATATGACGAATTTAATGGTGATATGATTATCATGTTTGACCAGATTTCCTGCAAAGGAGTCGGTGCCATCAGCGGACTCTTTGAAGAAGGAGCTTCCCGCCGCGGAATCAAAATGTGTATTGTAAGGCAGGATTTAATGGATCCAACATCGATCACCCGACGTGAAATGAGAAGTGATGTTAACAACTTTATGCAGACCGTTATGAATGAGACACCGGTGGATCCATCTCTGGTAGATTTCGATGACGATGAAAGCTGGTAAGGGAGGAGAGAAATGAAAGCCCTGATTATTGTTGCAGTGGTGCTGATTGCGCTGTTTCTTTTCGTGGTAGCCGTATACTGGTTCAATTTGGATACAAAACTTGTTAAGGCCTTGGAGAAGATAATGATGAAGCACTATGATGATATGGAGCGAGATCATCGTCTTTAAAAGCAATCGCCTTTGAAATAATGATGCGGCATAGCGTTAATGCGCTGTGCCGTTTTTATCAACTGTGTTATAATAACAGTCAGAAAAAAGACATAAAAAGGAAGAAGATAAACATGATCTCAAATAGTTTTCAAGATTTAACACTTTCGCGTCTTGGATTTGGTGCGATGCGGCTTCCCATGATGGAAACGGATCCCTCAAAGATCGACGAGGAACAGGTCTTCCGGATGGTGGACTACGCACTGGAAAACGGAATCAATTATTTCGACACGGCTTTTCCGTATCATGCCGGCTATTCGGAGATCATTCTGGGCAAAGCTCTGGCGCGGCATCCGAGAGAATCCTTCTATCTGGCAACCAAGTATCCAGGACATCAGATCAGCGATTCCTATGATCCCGCTGCAATCTTTGAAGAGCAGCTGAAAAAATGCGGGGTAGAGTATTTTGATTTCTATCTTCTGCACAACGTGTACGAAAACTCCGTCCAGACCTATATGGATGAGCGGTGGGGGATTCTAGATTATTTTGTGAAACAGAAGGAACTGGGGCGCATCCGCCATCTGGGTTTTTCCAGCCACGCGCATCCGGAAACACTGGAAAAATTCCTGGACTACTGCGGAGATAAAGTGGAATTCTGTCAGATCCAGCTGAACTATCTGGACTGGACTCTGCAGGAAGCCAGTAAGAAATATGAGATGCTCACCGAACGCGGGATCCCGGTGTGGGTCATGGAACCGCTGCGCGGCGGACGACTGGCCAATCTTTCTGAGGAAGAGAAGGCGGTCCTTCATGATCTTCGTCCGGAGGAGAGCTGTATCGACTGGGCGTTCCGGTTTCTGCAGGGACTGCCTAATGTGAAGATGATCCTGAGCGGCATGTCCGCCTACGAGCAGATGGTCCAGAACGTGGAGACGTTCCAGACCGAAAAGCCGTTGAACGAAAAAGAATACCAGACGCTGATGGATCTGGCGGAGGGGATGAAAAATGCAGTTCCCTGTACCGCGTGCCGGTACTGCTGTGCCGGCTGCCCCATGCAGCTGGATATTCCGAAGCTGATCGCAGCCTATAATGATCTGCATTTTGCCGCCAATCTGATGACCGTTATGAATCTGGATGCGCTGCCGGAAGACAAGAAGGCATCTGCCTGCATCGGCTGCCGTAAATGCACACAGGTTTGCCCTCAGAATATCGAGATCCCGGAAGTGATGAAGGGTCTGGTGGCGGAAGTTGCCAAACACCCCACCTGGAAGGATATGAGCGAGCAGCGGGCCAAAGAGGCGGAGGAAATCCGAAAGCAGATGAATTCATAACGCTATTCGGGTGGAATTTCCGAGCGCTTCTGTACAATAATAGCTTCGACTAATACATGCAGAAAGAGGAAATAACATGTCAGTAGCTGTACGGTATTTTTCCAAACTGGGAAACACCAAACAGATTGCGGAAGCCATTGCAGAAGGCGCTCAGACAACGGCGGTTTCCATCGTGGACGAACCGGCACTTGCCGAATACGTGGATGTGCTGTTTCTGGGGGTGCACCATATGCCAACATCATGGATCCTCAGCTGAAATCCTATGGGGATTCATTGAAGCCGGAAATGGTAGGAAAAGTCGTCCTGTTCACCACCTCCAACTGGTCTCACCGCACGGTTCATGCCCTGCGCAAGACGCTGAGGGAAAACGGTATCGATGTCGAGGAGGAACACTTCTTTGCGCATATGCTCAATATCAAGGGACGCAAGGAAGCCGCGAAGGAATTCGGAAAGAAGTATTCCGCCTGATCCCATTTGAGCGAAACAAAGCAGCTGACGGATCTCGATGATCCGAAGGCTGCTTTTTTAGGAGGAACTGAAAATGGCAAACAAATTTGTGCCGAAAGACAAGATGAGCAAAAAGAAACGGCGGGCGGAATATGCCAAGCGCCGTGGATCCTGGAATGGGGTGTCGCCGGAAACCCGGGTGGTGCCCAGCAAAAAAGCATATAACCGGAAACGTGCACGAAGGATGATGCGAAGAGAGGAAGATATTTACTGATATCAAAATGGCTCCAATCGGAAAAGCATCTTTCGCGCACAATACCACCGGCAGAACGGGCAAGCCAGAACACTCGAAAAGCGGGTATTCTGGTTTTTTGTTTGTATGCTGCCAGCCAGAGCGCATAACGTGATTCATCAAAAGCAGGAAGAAAAAACGCCGAAAAGAGGAATCGTTATTGAGAAACGAAGCAAACTACGGTAGAATATGGAAATAAGAATCCTTCAGATTCTTTCATTCGATAAAGTGGATTAGGAGAAATACATGGATCAGTTTACCGAAATACGGACATGGGCCGAGATCAGCCGCAGCGCACTGCGCCACAATCTGAACGTGGCAAAGGAACTCACCGGCGGAACGAAGATCATGTGTGTTATCAAGGGAAATGCGCACGGTCACGGAGCCGTTGAATGCGGACGAACACTGGAACAGGCGGGAGCGGACGCGTTTGCTGTGGCCTCTCTGGAGGAAGCCGTAGAACTGCGTACAGCCGGAATCAATGTGCCGATCCTTGTTCTGGGGTGGACGGATCCCCGGCAGGCATCCGTGTTCTGCGACTATGACATCCTCCAGTCCGGACTGGATCTGGAATACGTTCGGGAACTGAGCGAACAGATGACAGCACAGAAGGAGAGCAGATCCATCGGAATCCATGTGAAACTGGATACCGGAATGACACGCACCGGAGTGAATGCACAGGAAGATCCCGGGGCTGCCGCGGAGGCCGTGAAGACCATGATGGCACTGCCTGGAATCCAGGTGACCGGAATCTTTACGCACTTTGCCGCTGCGGACATGCCGGAGAAGGACGATTATACGGCGATGCAGCTGGAACGTTATAAAGCGGTCCTCGCGGAACTGGAAGAGCGAGGCATCGACACAACGAAACTGTTGAAACATACCGGAAACAGCGCCAGCATCATGTATCATCCGGAGACGATATTCGATATGATGAGAGAGGGCGTCATGATGTACGGATTCTATCCCAACGGCATTTATGATCCGGACGGCCCCCTGGAGCCGGTGCTTTCCCTGAACTGCCGGGTGGCACAGGTGAAGGAGATCCCGGCAGGGACCAGTGTCAGCTACGGCTGTACGTTCACCTCCGATCGTCCGATGAAGATCGCCGCCGTCACCGCCGGATATGCCGATTCCTACCCCAGGAGTCTTTCCAATAAAGGAGCGTGGGCGGTGATCAACGGACAGAGATGCCCGCAGATCGGAAGGATCTGCATGGATATGTGCATGTTCGATGTCACGGGAAAAGATGTAAAGGCTGGGGACCGAGTGATCCTGTATGGAAGAGGCGGGATGCATCTGGACGAGCTCACGGCTCTGATCGGGACCATCAACTGCGAGCCCACGTGCCTCATCACGAACCGGGTCAAAAAAATCTATGTGGATTGAACCGAAAGGTTTATCTATAAAGTAAAGAGAAAAAAAGAAAGGGTATTGAAAAATGCAGGTATTTGAGAACTTCATCAATACGATCAACAACTACATCTGGAGTACAGCGTTGATCGTCGTCCTGGTGGGAGTAGGTCTCTACTTTACCATCATGACGAAAGGGATCCAGTTCCGGTGCTTTAAAGACATGTTCAAAAACCTGAAGGAAAAGGACCTGGACGGCAAGAACGTAAGCCTTTCTCCCTATGAGGCTTTTGCAACCACTGTCGGCACCCGTGTCGGCACCGGAAACATCGCCGGTGTTGCCACCGCCATCTTCTTCGGAGGACCCGGCGCAGTGGTCTGGATGTGGCTGATCGCACTTATCGGTGCGGCCACCTCCGTTATCGAAACTCTGCTCGGCCAGGCTTATAAAGATGAGCTTGGCGGTGAGCTGGTCGGTTCCCCGGCATACTATATGCAGCGTGGCCTGAAAGCCCGCTGGCTGGGTATCCTCTTTGCCATCGCAACCATCCTCGGCCCGGCTTTCCTCATGGCATCCATGCAGTCCTATACCACCTGTTCCGCACTGAACGGCGCTCTGCACGTTCCTATGATGGCCATCGCCGTGGTTCTGACGATCCTGACTGCGCTGGTCGTGCTGGGCGGTATCAAACGTATTGGAGAAGTTGCCGCATTCATCTCTCCCATTATGTGTGCCGTCTATCTGCTCATCGGGCTTGTGATCTTCGTAGTGAACATTACGAAAGTCCCCGAGACGATCGCCCTGATGTTCCGCTGCGCCTTCGGTGCAGAAGCAGCATTCGGCGGTATCGTCGGCAGCATGATCTCCTGGGGCATCAAACGCGGCGTTTATTCCAATGACGCCGGCGACGGTATGGGACCCATCCTGTCCTCCACGGCTGAGACCGCACATCCGGTCAAACAGGGTCTGGTACAGGGACTTTCCGTGTACATCGATACCATCCTCGTTTGCTCCATCACCGCGTTCTCCATTCTCCTTTCCGGCACATATAACGTTTCCGATGGTGCTTCTGGCCTCCTCGTAGAAGGCGCGCCCGACATCGAATATGGTGTTCTTTACATGGAAGAAGCAGCATCCAAGGTCTTCGGCGGACACAGCATCGGAGCAATCCTGATCGCCGTCATCCTTGCAACCTTCGTGTTCTCCACGCTGATTTCCTATGCCTATCAGCTGGAGTCCAGTTGTAAGTTTATCTTCGGCAACAACAAAGTCGTTATCACCATTGGAAGAATCCTGTTCCTGTTCTGCGTGCTTACCGGTGGGTTTATCAGCGGTGCCGCGATCTGGGCCATGGCTGATACCGGAGCCGGTATGATGGCATGGCTGAACATCCTGGCCATCGTTCTGCTCTCACCCAAAGCATTCCGCATCGTGAAAGACTACGACAAGCAGAAGAAAGCTGGTCTGGATCCGCTGTTCGATCCGGCGACCGTGGGCATCGATGATCCCCATGGTGTGTGGGATCACTATGTACAGAAGAAGAAAGCCCGCGGTGACTATGAAAATGCAGCCCTGGGCTACGACATCAAGAGATAAGAATCCGGAAGCTTCCAATGCTCTAAGCGGAGGAAGCTTCTTTTTTTCGATCTGTCGGTTATTCCCGAAAAAGTCTGGTATAATGCTAGAAGAAAAAACCAGCACAAAGGAAGGATTCAACATGAGCATTTCCCAAAATCTCCTTCAGAAATATGCGGATCTGATCGTCCGCACCGGAGCCAACGTACAGCCGGGTCAGGTTGTACAGCTGACGGTTGCCGTGGAACAGCATGAATTTGCGGCAATGATCATCGAGGCATGTTACAAAGCCGGCGCCAGAAAAGTGAATGTGGACTGGACCAGTGATGTGCAAAGCAGACTGAATTATCTCTATGCAGAACAGGAGACATTGTCCAGAGTCCTGCCATGGGAAGAAGAGAAGATGAAACAGATGGTGGAAGATCTGCCCTGCCGGATCTTTATCGAATCGGAAGATCCGGACGCTATGAAAGAGATCGATCCCCAGAAGCTTTCGGATGTGACGCAGAGCCGGGCCAGAGTGATGAAACCTTACCGCAATGCCATTGAAGGCAAACACCAGTGGGTCATCGCCGCTTACCCTTCGGAAAAGTGGGCAAGAAAGTGCTTCCCGGATGATGAAAACGCCATGGATAAACTGTGGGAGGCGATCCTGCGGACCGTACGTGTACAGGAAGACAATGATCCGGTTGCCGCCTGGAAGGAACACACCGATTTTATTGAAAGCAAAGCGGCATGGCTCAACGAGCAGGGATTTGCGTCTCTGCGCTATAAAAGTACGAACGGGACCGATTTCTGTGTCGACCTGATCCTCGGTGCAAAATGGGAAGGGGCAGGAGCGACCAATCCGCTCAACGGAGCGTTCTATATCCCCAACATGCCGACGGAGGAGATCTTCACCTCTCCCATTGCCGGAAAGTGTGAGGGAACTCTGGTGGCAGTCAAGCCTCTTTCCTGGAACAGTCAGCTGATCGAAGATTTCTCCATTACCTTCGAAAACGGACGGGCGGTATCCTGTCGTGCCTCCAAAGGGCAGGAACTGCTGGAGAGAATGCTGAAGATGGACGAGGGCGCATCCATGCTGGGCGAAGTGGCACTGGTACCAAAGGAAAGCCCGGTCAATCAGTGCGGATTCCTGTTTTATGAAACTCTGTTTGATGAAAATGCCTGCTGCCACTGTGCCGTAGGAATGGGATTTAAAGAAGTGCTCCCCAACGGAGACGATCTCACAATGGAGGAAGCCCAGAAGCAGGGGATCAATGACTCCATCATCCATGTCGACTTTATGGTTGGCGCAGACGACCTCTCCATAGACGGTATCCGGCCGGATGGGTCGGAGGAACCGATCTTCCGGAACGGGACCTGGACCTGATACAAAGACTCAATCAAACAGCAAAACAGCATGACTCCCACAAATAGAGTCATGCTGTTTTGCTGTTTGATTTGGGTTTAACGTTTGTAGTCAACAGAACCGATGTGGTCACGGAGGAACGAACGGGTGAGCCCAATTACGGTGGACAATTCCACATCGCCGTATTTTCCGGACAGCCAGTCCAGATAGGAATATGCGATGCAGGTGGCAGCCAGATCGCTTTCAATCATGCCGATGACCTTGTCGGAGTTCCCGCTGCGTATGTCTAAGATATTCCATATGGCTATGCGGAACGCTTCCCGAAAATCGCTGCAGTTGCCTTCTTTTGCCGCATAGCGGAAGAAGGCTTCTTCTTTAAACATCAGTTCGTTCATAATCATGAAAAACTGGTCCAGGTCAAATTCCTTTTCCTTCGACACGGAATTTCGGATCGTATGCTCCATATCATCCACAAACTCGGAAAAAATATCTTCGATAGTTTCATAATGGGCATAAAAGGTCATGCGGTTGATGTCCGCCCGATCGGCAATGTCGGTAATGGTGACATGTTGATATCCTTTTTCAATCACAAGATCGATATAGGCGCGCTGGATGGCAGCTTTGTTTTTCCGAAATCTTCGGTCACTGGAGGTTCGGTACATTAATCATTCCTCATCATTTCTATACAACTTGATTATTAACTATCGTTATGCTTATTTTTGCTCATTGTGTGAATACAGTCAAGAAGAATATAATCGGGGCAGTCAAAAATACCGAAATGGAGGTATCGCAATGAATTTATATGAAAAGCTGGTCTCCGGCTATCCCTCCGGAGATGTGTCCCCGCAGGACTTTATCGATCATCTGACCATTGGTGCTGACGGATGGGTAGGCGCGTGGATCGCAATCGCCCTTGCGGTCGTCTTCGGTCTTCTGGTTTATATCATCCCCATTTACATCACGGAAAAAGAAAAGATGGGTCCTTATCCGCTGTGGCTCCACACATTCTACTGCGCGGCAGACTTTATGGGGATCTGGGTGTTCCTTGATGCATGGAAGAACTATGATCATTTCCTGCTGTTCCTTCTGCTGGCAATCGGAGAAGCGGTCTGGGTCGGAATGGAGATCTACAGTCTTCAGAGAGCGCTGACCTATGAAAAGGATCTCAACTGGAAACCGGGCACATCCTTTGGGTCCCATCTGAGAGACATCATCATTCAGGTGGTCTGCTTCTATGTAGCACTGAATCTTCTCCGCTTTGAGCTCCACGACAGCACGATGTGGAAGTTCTGGATATTCACTCAGGTCCTTATCACGATTGTTCCCGGGCTGGTTATGGAAAAGAGAGGCTATCGGAAAGGAAACAATCTTGCACTGCACATTGTTCTTATCTGTGTTGCACTGGTTTCCTTCAATCCGTGGTGCAATATGTGGTTGGCCATCGCTCCGTCCTTCTTCTCTCTTGCAGAGAATCCCTGGTACTATCTGATGGGCATCGTCTGCCTGTTCTTCTCCATCCGCGGCCTGGTGATCTATCAGCGTTTGCCAGAAAAGAAATAGAATACGAAAAAATCAAGAGCATGAAAAACACGTTTGGAAAAACCAAGCGTGTTTTTGCTATATGCGCAAGGAAGTGTTTTCATCATGTCTTCTATTCTATGGTCCTCTGAAGAAATCAAAAAGAGGATAAATCTTTATTTGTTTATGGATAAAAACAAGGGAATACCTTCTCTAATGGATAAACTAATGGATAAACTGGAAATCCACTCTAAACACAAAAGCAGAATGAATGACTTTACTGAGCGAAAAAAAGTCAAAAAGCAAAAATCCCCAAAAAGTTAAATCTTTTTGGGGAAAATAAAACTGGT
>JAFOIR010000124.1 GCA_017420625.1 Bacillota bacterium | reverse complement strand
GGCATTTGATCCCGTAATATAAACATCGCAGTTAGACTTGATGAACAGACCATCCACCGCTTTCTGAAAGTCTGGAACGGTCTGTACCTCGTCAATGAAGATATAATTCATTTTATCGGGATTTAGCCGATCCGAAACCAGATGATAAAGCTGCATATAATCCTGTATATCGTGATAATCGGGATCTTCAAGATTGAAGCGGATGATCTGATCTTCCTGGATGCCATTGTTTTGAAGATACTCGCAGTACAAATCAAACAGCGTTGATTTTCCACAGCGACGAATTCCCGTGACAACCTTTATAATTTGTTTTTCCCGGAAGCTGATAAGTTGTTCCATATAGACCGGGCGATTGATAAGGGCACGCATCGCTCACACCTCCTATTTTGCAAAACGAGTTTATCATAATTGCTGATAATTATCAAGTTTGCGAAGCGCACTTTACAAACTTATCGCATCATGCTTGTTTGTCAATTGCGTTTAGTATAGCAAGTCGATAGAAGCTATTCTGCAGATCTCCCAACCGTAAGCTCAGAAACAACAATTACTGTCACAATGGTTGTTGTTTCATATGATACATTTCTGGATCAGTTGCTGGAAGGTGTCCTATCCACATACCAGCGCAGCGAACTGGAGAGAAAAGATACATTTTCGAAGCGGGTTTTGACTACGGAACCCAAGTTCGTCCAGAAGAAGCGGCAGAAGAAGGTGAAAGAGGAGGAAAATCAAGGCATGGCAAGCAGTTCGGCGGTCGTGTCTGCTTCTGAAAATGAAAAGGAAGAAAAAATGTCCCAGATGTCTACTTCTGAAAACGCTGAATCATAAAAAATGATTCACGTGTCTACCGCGGAAAAAAACTTTGCCGAAAATACATTTTTCGTGTCTACTTTTCTTGACAAGTACAAGCAGGTGCATTTCGAACTTAAATTTTATTCCATATCTGAGAAAACTGAACTTAAATTTTATTCCAATTTCGCTTGACTGATACTTGAATTTTATGCATAATGAAGGATGCGACAACTGGAGGTGATCTTGATGCTCAAACGCAAGGTGTACCGTGAGCTTCTCCAATGGAAGGAACAGCGCCGCACCGAACAAGTCAGGAAGTGTCTGCTGCTGAAAGGTGCCCGGCAGGTCGGCAAATCGTTCATCATCGAAGAGTTTGGCAAAAAAGAATATACATCTTTCCTCAAAATCGATTTCTTTCTCCAGCCGACCATGAAGGGTATCTTTGAAGGGGAGCTTACAGCTGATGAAATTCTGAAAAGAATGACAGCATATGTGAGGGATTTTGAACTGATCCCCGGCAACACGCTGATTTTCCTGGATGAAATCCAATGCTGCGGCAATGCCAGGACTGCGGTTAAATACCTTGCAATGGATTATCGTATTGACGTTATTTCTTCCGGATCTCTGCTTGGTTTAACATACGGAGAAGATGACGACGAAGCTGTGGAGATTCCTGAATCTGTGCCGGTAGGATATGAGACTCAGATCACCATGCACTCACTTGACTTTGAGGAGTTTCTCTGGGCAGATGGATATGACTCAGCAGCCATTGATGCGCTGAAATCATACTATACCTCTGGCACAACCATTCCTGCAGCCATTCACGAAAAATATGAGAGTTTTTTCCGCGAATTCATCGTGGTTGGCGGTATGCCGGAAGTGGTAAACGATTATGTGCAACATCATGATTTCAATAGGGTTGACAGGCTTCAACAAGATATTCTGGCAGAATATCGGGATGATATTGCAAAGCACGCAAAAGGCAAGGAAAAAGTATTGGTACGGATGTGCTATGATGCGATTCCTGTCCAGCTGATGAAAGAACAGAAGAAATTCCAATACTCAACCGTCGAACGCGGTCAAACCAGAAAGAAGTATGGCGGAAGCGTTCAGTGGCTGAAGGATTCTGCTATGGTTCAGGTCTGCTATAATCTCAACGAACCCTATCTGCCTTTAAAAGCAAATGCCAATGGAGATCAATTCAAGCTCTATATCAACGACACCGGCCTGCTCTGCTGTTCCTATGGTTTTGAAACGAAGCTTGCTGTTTTGAACGACACCATCACTGGAAATGCCCGCGGAGGCATATATGAGAACGCCATCTCTGAATGCCTGATCAAAAGGGGCTATTCCCTGTATTACTATAAGCCGGACAGTATACACGAGATTGAATTCTTTATTGAGCGCAGCGGAGCAGTCATCCCGATTGAGGTGAAAGCGGGGAATCGCTCAACTCCGTCTCTCAATCAATACATTGCGCGTTACAGGCCTCCATTTGCTTATAAACTGACGAATACGCAAAATGGCCGGGTAGATGAAAAAATCACGCTCCCACACTATATGGTCATGTTTATCTGAGCCCCAGTTATAAGCATCTGGCAGCACCTGTCTGACAGTGAACAGACAGGTGTTTTTCCTGCTCAAGCATCAACCTGACTTTCGACAAATCTGGGATCAGATCCTGGATTTACCATACACAATCTCCCTGCACGCTGTGAGAAGCGGAGTTTACTAATACTTAACTGTTATGCACTTTTTTATCGTTTTTAAAAAATGTGATTTCGGTCATCTTGCTAATTTTGGCGAACGCTGTGGGAAAATGTCCTACCGCCTCCGATTAGATAATATGAAGTGACCTCAGCATTTGCAGCAGCGCGGATTTACCCGTATACTGACAAATGCTAATACGCCAGCTGCGGGGCTTACCGCATGCAAAGGAGGTCACTTCATGGATAGAATACTCAAAATCGGCATGGATGTCCATAGTACAAATTACACACTGTGCGCAGTGGAATCCAGATTCGGAAAAGAAGATCATGTTTTGGCAAACATTATGGAGCTCATGAAGCAGATTCGCCCCGAAAGCTCAGCGGTTCTGATTGCTCGGTACTTTGAAGGAAAAACCTATCCTGAGATTGGACACGAACAATTCATCACGGAAAGGTAGGCGCAGAGAAAAGAAAAAACAGCCATCAAGGCGTTCCAATGCGTGCTTGACCGGAACGAGCCAACAGAGGCATGAAAAAACGGGTGAAACAAGGTATCCCTCGGGGCATAAACCTCGAGGGATTCTTCGTACTGATTCCATTTTTATTCTGTTATTCACAGTATTGCTGCCAGTTCCACAAAAGGTAGAGTGGCAGAGTGAGCGCTTTACAGCCCTCACAGTCGAACTGACCGATATTCTTCAACGATGTTTTGATCCCTAGCCTGGGCTGGTAACGCCGGCAGAACTCTTTGAAGCTCTTGGCTCGCGTGTTGTCCGCAGACTTGACCTCCACGGGGATGATGTGCCCCTTTGCTTCCAGCAGGAGATCAATCTCCGCTGTGTTGCCGGAACGCCAGAAGCAGCAGATCAGGTCCTGGGCAATCATTTCATTCAATGCATAGTTTTCGCTGAACGCCCCTTTGAAGCGGACAAACAGCGGATCCCCGGAAAGGATGGTTTCAGGGGATAGCCCTGCGCGGCATCTCAGCAGACCAATATCAGACAGATAAACCTTAAAGTAGGTCATATCCATTTCACCGCTCAGGGGGATTTGCGGCTTTTCGACAAGATATAACGGTGTGATCAGGCCGGCATCCCGTAGCCACAGCAGCGCGTCCTCCAGCTCGGCGGAACGCTTGCCTTCATGCACATGGGAGAAAATGAACTTGTTGTTTTCCTTGGCAAGCTGAACGGGAACGGAATCCCAGATCCAGCGGATTTTCTCCACTTCACTCAGCGGTGCGTGCTTTGCAAAGTCATCCCGATAATCCTTGAGGATGTCCTTCTGAACAGCTTCCACCTCCTGATAGTCATGCGTGTCAACCCATGTTGAGACGGCTTCCGGCATGCCGCCCACGATATAGAAATCCTTCAGCGCCTTTTCAAGCGGAATCGTATGCAGTTCGGGAATTGGTCGATCCAACGGCCAATTCCTTAGCGCGGCAATTCGTGATTCTTCCCCTGTCGCGGTCAGAAATTCTTCAAAGGTAAGCGGATACATCTGCATCCGGTTGACCTTGCCGACGGGGAAAGAAATCTGGCTGCTGCGCAGAGCAACCCCTAAAAGAGAGCCTGCCCCGATGACATGCAGATCCGCCTTGTTTTCACAGAAATACTTGAGTGATGTGATCGCGCGGGGGCATTCCTGAATTTCGTCCAGAATCAGCAGGGTTTTACCAGGCTCAATCGTCACTTTCAGTTCCAGGCAAAGTTCACGAAGGATACGATCAACATCGTAATCATAATCAAAGATGGAAGATAGCTTTCCGCTCTCTTCAAAGTTCACATAGACTGTTTTTTCAAAGAAATCATGACCGAAGGCCTTCAGCGACCAGGTTTTCCCGCATTGGCGTACACCGGTCAGCAGAAGAGGCTTCCTTCTCCTGCTGTCCTTCCATGCCGCCAGCTTCTCTGTAATCATTCGCTTCATTCGCAACACCTCCAAAGCCATGCTGAGCATGAAAAAGCTGTTTGCAGCTATTATAGCACAGTATTTGCGTTTTTCATATGAACTTTTGAAAGTTGATTGCGTTTTTCATATGAAAAAAGATGTCGCCCCATGTCGTGTAAATGTCGCCCTGGTGTCGTCTTCACTTCGTTCCTGTCCGCTGCTATACAAAAGGATAAGGGACTGTGAAGAAAAGGATTGAACAACAATCCTCCACTTCACAGTCCCTTCTTTGTCGTACCGAATATGAAACCGAATTCCATACTGCATTCTGGTGTGATAAAAGGGCTCCGGATATCCTGGGACATCCGGAGCCCATCACTGGTTGCTGCCATTTTCCGGCCGGTGCCTGGGAGACGGGAAACGGATCTCCCTGTGCGGGATTAATCGTGCATGAGCGTTTCCAGATCGAGCATCCGGCTGTGCACGGTTTCAGCAAGCACTTCCGATGCTGCGGCAGGATCCCCGGGATAGAGTGCGCGGAGCACGTTCATGCGGGCATTCAGCCAGCCCTGGAAGAGATTCAGGCCGGCGGAAAGCGATGCCTGGTTTTCAGGCGTCATGCCTGCATAGAGTTCGCTGGCGTTTTTCATCAGGATGGACATCCACAGCTGTCTGGAGTTATCGAATGCGTCGGCTTTTTCTTCTGCCGAGGCGGCCTCAGCCAGTTTCAGTTTCAGACTGCTGGTGATGAAGTCATGGGTCCGGCAGACTGTCTCTGTGATATGGTATCCGCCGGGAATGACTTCTATGGATTTTCCGCAGAGGGAGGCTCTTTCTCCGCGCACGGAGAGCACTGGGATGCCGCTCTGCAGGAGGCTGTCGGTCCGCTGGGCCGGTGCATGATGGATGGCATAGCACAGGTCAAGGCAGCGTTCCCGGAGCTGCTGCATGCGGAAGGCATCGGCCTTTTCTGT
>JAFOIR010000123.1 GCA_017420625.1 Bacillota bacterium | reverse complement strand
GCAGCTGTATGCCGATATCCTCGGACGTCCGGTGGAGGCAGTACCGCTTCCGGTAGGGCCGGCGCACGGCAGTGCGATCTTCGGGGCAGTCGCGGCAGGGAAAGCCGGCGGCGGGTATGACCGGGCGGAAGAGGCCATCCGGGTGATGGGCTGTCATGAACGACAAGTCTACCGGCCGAACCTGCAGAATACGAAGATCTATGAGAAGCTTTACAGGAAGTATCAGCGCCTTGTCAGGATCTTCGGAGAAGAAGAAAAAGATCTGATGCATGATCTAAGGAGGAAGAAATGAAAGAGTTTTACATCCCGTATGACGGACTGAAGCTGCATGCCAAGCTGGATATGCCGGAAAATGCTCCGGAAAAATGTCCGCTTGCGATCATGATCCATGGATTCACCGGCCACATGGAAGAACCGCATATCCTTGCTGTCTGCGAGACGATCCGTAAAGCAGGGATCGCAACGCTCCGGGTGGATATGTACGGCCACGGAAAAAGCGACGGAGAGTTTAAAAATCATACGTTGTTCAAATGGATCGAAGGAGGACTTGCGGTCATCCATTATGCAAAGAAGCTGCCCTTTGTCACAGATCTTTTTATCACCGGTCATTCCCAGGGCGGTCTGATGGTCATGCTGCTGGCCGGCCTTTGCCCGGATGATTTTAAAGCGGTGATGCCGCTTGCCCCGGCCTGGATGATCCCGGACGGTGCAAGAGCAGGCAACCTGGCCGGTGCACCTTTCGACCCGGATCATATTCCGGAGGTGCTTTCCAGTGCCTGGGTTCCGGAGCTTGGCGGCGATTATGCACGCGTTGCCCAGATGATCCATGTGGAAGAGATGATCGTCAAATATCATGGACCGGTATTGATCGTTCAGGGAAGCGCCGATGAAGCCGTTCCCCTTGCTTATGCGGAAAAAGCTGCTGAACTTTACGAAAACTGTGAACTGGCGATCATTCCAGAAGCGAACCACGGCTACGAAGGCTATTTTGAACAATTGACCGATGCTGTCGAAGATTTCCTTCGAGAATTAAAATAATACAGCAAGTTTCTGAAAGAAAAAGGGCGTGATCCTGAAGATCATGCCCTTTTTCTTTGATAGGATAGAAAGCAGCTTACAGATTAACGTTCACCTTGACAGGTTTGCCGTTTTCCATGGACTCGTTGCAGGCCAGGGTGAAAAGAACGGATTTGACCGCATCCTCATACGGGGATTTGATCTTGGAGGGATCACCGGTCTGAACGGCTTCGATGAAGGTATGGTCGCAGAGCATGCCGCAGTCGGTTTCCGGTTTGTAGATCTTGGCGGTACCTTTGGAGACCATACGGCCGTCGCCCTTGACGACTTCTGCGTTGGCACCCTCTTCGGGTTCGTCTTCCGCCTCACCGTAGATCGCAACTTTGTCGAACATATAGTAGTCGGCGCGTGCATCGACAGCACCGAAAGTCAGTTTGTTGTCTGCACACTCGGCACCGGTCGCATAGCAGCCGGTGGTCATGGTTGCCAGTGCTCCGGATTCGAAACGAACCAGAGAAATGGAGGTATCTTCTACATCAAAGCCTTCGATGCCCTTGACGACATCCTTGCCGCCGAAGGAGAAGACCTCCACGGGTTCTTCACCCATGACGTTTCTCATCATATCGACTTGATGGATCGTCTGTTCGACCAGCTGGCCGCCGGAAAGTTCACGTACTTTCCACCATGGGGTATCCGGAATGCCGCCGACTCTCATGAGGTTGGCTTCAACGATCTTGTGTTTTTTCGCGAATTCTTTCAGTTTCGGGATATTGCTCTCGTAACGAAGCTGCAGACCGGAAGCAGTGATCAGACCGGCCTCGCGGATCTTGTCGCGGATCGCCAGGAACTGAGCGGGATCCAGACCGACCGGTTTTTCAACGAACATCGGGATACGGCGGGCGATGGTTTCAAATTCGACTTCGCCATGGCAGTAAGGCGGAATGCCGATGAAAACACATTCGGGATTGACGGCATCATACATCTCTTTGAAGTTGTAGAAAGCCGGGCAGTTCACTTCTGCTGCGAAAGTATCCGCACGCTCCGGGATGACATCGCAAACGCCGACTACTTCGACGTCGTCCATCTTTTTGAAGTGATCAAAATGATAACGTCCGATGGTACCGCAGCCGATCAGGGCAACTCTTGTCTTTTTCATGGTGTTTCTCCTCATGTTGATAAGTATGGTTTTAGTACTTGATGACTTCTTCGATTCCGCGGGCAACGAAAGCATAGTAGTCCTGATAGGACTGTTCGGGATCTTCCTTGAACACTTCGCCGGTCAGATATCCATCAAAACCAGCTTCGCGAAGGGCTGGGATGACTGCTTTCCAGTTGACGTCGCCATAGGGGATGTCAGCCCAGACGCCGCCGGAGTTTACGCCGCGATTGCGTTTATAATCCTTGACGTGAATGTTGTGGATGCGGCTGCCAAGGACCTCGATCCAGCGCTCGGACCAGGAGAAGGCAATGACATTGCCGACATCGTAATAGGCTCCGACCAGAGGATTGTCTACTTCGTCAATGAAGCTGACCATGTCCAGCGGAGAGCCGAAGAACATATTCCAGACATTCTCCACGCCGACATAGATGCCGTAGGATTCGATCAGTTTTCTCTGGGATTTCAGGAATTCGATGCAGCCTTTGCGGTCTTCCAGCAGTGGAATTTTGGGATAAGCACCGCCTGGTACGACCAGGATGCCTTTGGCTCCGAAGTAGTCCGCACAGAAGAGCTGCTGCTTCAGAAGCTTCTCGGAAAACTCCGGATCCGTTCCCATGCATCCGCCCCAGAGCGAAGTGCTGATGCTGATGACCGGCAGGTCGTATTTCTCGGAGATGGCTTTGATTTTTGCCAGATCTTCTGCTGTTGTAGACAGGGTCAGTGAATGCTCGCTGCTTCCTTCCTTGTCTACGTTCAGTTCGACACCGTCAAAACCGGCTTCTTTCAGTTCCCTGAACATCTGCTCAAAACCGGTCTTTGAATCGACGGTCCATGCATTGAGTGATTTTTTCATAGGCTTCTCCTCACAGGCAATTGCCTCAAAGGCAGATGCCTTTTAGGCAAATGAGAATTTTCGACTATTTGCAAGATTTCTGCTTGCATTTGTCTGCTCTATAATATATGCTTTTTTCAAGGAAATTCATATAGTGCAATCAATCACTTATATGGACAATTCGACTGGCTGACGCCAGTCGAATGAGGATGTTTTATAGGGAGGGTTCCATGCCAATCGATCAATCCTATTATCTGGAACTTGGTGCCGGCGCGGATAATGTTTCGCGTCAGGACCATATGCTTATCCCTAATTGCTGCGGACTCTGTGTCCTTCCGAGTCCCTTTATCGGACGTTCTGCCACCGGCCGGGAGGATTTTTACCTGCAGTATCTGGTGCGGGGAGAAATGGATGTCTGGATGGGAGAGGAGAAGAAGATCATGTACCCCGGACAGGCGATTCTGTACTATCCGCATACACCCTATCATTATACGATGCGTAAGATGGGAGAAGAGGTTCATTACTACTGGGTCCATTTTACCGGATCGGATGCAGCCACGCTGGTGGAACGCTGCGCAGTTCCCAACCGGACATTCATTCCGGCGGCGGACGGTCTGTATCTTCAGATGCAGTACGAAGGTCTTTTCCAGGATTTCATCCGCCGGGATCCGCTTTTTGAGATTTCAGCTGCCGCCCGGATCACCTCTCTTCTGGTCAGTCTCGGACGGGAAGGCAGCGGTCATGAAAACACCCAGAGCGATTCCCGGATCCAGGCTTCTCTTGCCCGGATCCATCAGAGTTTCCGAGAGGATCTTTCCATCGAACAGCTGGCCGCCGAAGCACATCTGTCACCCAGCCGGTTCCGGACGCTTTTCAAAAACCGCACCGGCATGTCCCCGCAGGACTATCTGACATCCCTGCGCCTTTCCCGCGCCAGGATGCTGCTGGAACAGACCGACGAACCCCTCAGTCAGATCTCGGAAGCAGTCGGCTACCCGGACCAGCTCTACTTCAGCCGGCTTTTCCGCTCGCGGATCGGTCTGTCACCGTCAGAATACAGGCGCCGTATCCTGGAATAGAAAAAACCCCGACATTTGTCGGGGTTTTGATCATTTCAGGCCAGGATATCAGCCGGATTTTTACTTGTCAAGCTGACAGATGTCCACCAGTTTTGTGCTGGATTCGTTGTATCGGCTGGCCAGGATATCGGCCAGAGCGGAGGCTGTATCGATGGAAGTCAGACACGGGATCCTGTGCTGCTGTGCCTTGCGGGAAAGCTGGGTGAAGTCACCTACGCTGGTATCGATCACGGCACCGGTATAGACGATACAGCTGACCTTTTCGTTTTCGACGAGATCATAGATATCGTTGTTTTCCCAGACATTGTGAGCTGTCTCCACATCCAGACCGGTGGAGCGGATGGCTGCCGCCGTATCCGGCGTTGCGTAGAGCTTAATGCCCAGATCGAAGAACTTACCGGCCAATGCAATGATATCTGCATGATCGTAATCTTCTACACTGAGCAGAACACCGCGGGAGTCATTGTGCCGGATCTGGAAACCGGCTGCCAGAAGACCCTTGTAGAGCGCTTCCGCTTTGGTACGTCCGACACCCAGGACTTCACCCGTGGATTTCATTTCCGGACCGAGGATCGAGTCTGCATCCGAGAGTTTCTCAAAGGAGAAGACCGGAACTTTAACCGCAAAGCAGTGCGGCGCTTTCCAAAGACCGCCCGGGTAGCCGAGATCCTTCAGCTTTTCACCCAGCATGACCTTCGAGGCCAGATCGACCATCGGTACACCGGTTACCTTGCTGATATACGGGATCGTCCGGGATGCCCGGGGATTGACCTCGATGACATACAGTTCGTTGTCATAGATCAGATACTGAATATTGACAAGGCCCTTGGTACCCAGTGCCAACGCCAGCTTTTCGGAGCAGTCGCAGACCTTCTCGCGCATCTTCTCGGACAGATTATAGGGCGGGTAAACGGCGATCGAATCACCGCTGTGGACACCGGCCCGTTCAATATGTTCCATGATACCGGGAATCAGAACGGTCTCACCATCGGAGATGACATCGACTTCCAACTCTGTACCGGGCATATATTTGTCGACCAGCACCGGATTCTCGATGCCGCCGGAAAGAATGGCTTCCATATATTTGGTGACATCCGCTTCCGAACGGGCGATCGTCATGCCCTGACCGCCGATGACATAGGACGGACGGAGCAGTACGGGATAGCCCAGGATCTTCGCTGCGATCCGGGCTTCCGGCAGGGTACCTACGCCGCAGCCCTTCGGACGCTGGATGTGGAAGCTTTCCAGCAGCTGATCGAACCGTTCGCGGTCTTCTGCCAGATCGATGCCTTCGGCAGAAGTACCCAGGATCTTCACGCCGTGCGAATCCAGATATTTTGCCAGTTTGACGGCTGTCTGTCCGCCGAACGCCACAACGATGCCCAGCGGTTTTTCCACGGCGACCACGTCCATGACATCCTCCGGCGTCAGCGGCTCAAAGTACAGCCGGTCGCCGGTGTCGTAGTCAGTCGAAACAGTCTCCGGGTTGTTGTTGATGATGATGACTTCATAGCCCATGCGCCGCAGAATGTCCACGCAGTGGACGCTGGAATAGTCAAATTCGATTCCCTGACCGATCCGGATGGGACCGGCTCCGAGAACGATGATCCTTCCTTTGGACGATGGCGCTTCATCTGCTGCCTCCCGGGCGTCACAGCCAGGCTCGTAGACAGAATAGTAATAGGGTGTCAGACCAAAGCCCCCGGAGCAGGTATCAACCAGACGATAATTCGCTTCTTCATGTGCCGGAAGCGGACCTTCGCAGATCGAAAGTAAAGCAGCGTCCGTATAGCCGAATACTTTGCCCTGATGATATTCTTCCTCCGTAATAGTCCGGCCGGCAATAGACAGCTCGAAGTCGGAAAGGTTCTTCAGTTTCTCAATGAAGAAAGGCGTGATCTTGGTGATCGCGGAGATCTCAGAGACGCTCATGCCGCTCTTCAGCGCTTCGAAGATCGTGAACAGACGAAGGTCATTGACCCGGGTCAGACGTTCCGCCAGCGGCTTGCCGCTGCCGGAGGTACGGTTCAGCGTCTGCATACCGATCTCTGCACCGCGTACCGCCTTCATGATGCCGGCTTCAAAGGTCGGCGCGATCGCCATGACTTCGCCGGTTGCTTTCATCTGGGTACCCAGACGCCGGCTGGCGTTGGTAAACTTGTCAAACGGCCAGCGCGGGAACTTAACGACGATATAATTGACCTGCGGGCTGAAGCGTGCGCTTCCCTTGCCTTCCTTGTCCAGATGGATCTCATCCAGGTCATAGCCGAGCGCGATCATGGCTGTGACCTTGGCGATCGGATAGCCGGTCGCCTTGGAAGCGAGGGCAGATGAACGGGAAACACGCGGGTTGACTTCGATGACTGCATATTCGGAAGTCTCGGGATGGAGAGCAAACTGTACGTTGCAGCCGCCGGCAACTTTCAGCTCACGGATGATATCGATCGCTGCGTTTTCAAGGGTCTTGTAGTCAGCGTCCGAAAGAGTGAGTGCCGGTGCAACGACGATGGAATCACCGGTATGCACGCCAACGGGATCCACATTTTCCATACTGCAGACAGTGATGACGTGATCAGACGCATCACGCATGACTTCAAACTCGATCTCTTTCCAGCCGGCAATATATTTTTCTACCAGAATCTGTGTGATGGGAGAGGCATCCAGACCGGTCTTGGCTGCGGATGCCATCTGCGCTTGATCGTAGGCAACGCCGCCTCCGGTTCCGCCCAGCGTAAAGGCAGGCCGGATGATGACCGGATAGCCGATCGCTTCAGCTGTTTTAAGCGCATCCTCCACTGTGTTCACGGTATCGGAAGGAATGGTCGGAACGCCGATCTTTTCCATGGTATCCTTGAACATCTGACGGTCTTCGGCCTTATCGATGGAATCCGCGTTGGTTCCGATCAGCCTGACGCCGGTTTTTTCCAGGAAACCGGATTTGCTCAGCTGCATAGCAAGTGTCAGACCTGTTTGTCCGCCGAGACCCGCAAGCAGCGCGTCGGGTTTTTCCTTTTCAATAACACGCTGAACTGTTTCGAGGGTCAGCGGTTCCAGATAAATGGAGTCAGCATTCAGCTGATCCGTCATGATCGTAGCGGGGTTGGAGTTGATCAGGACGACCTTGATCCCTTCTCGTTTCAGAACACGGCAGGCCTGCGTGCCGGCATAGTCAAATTCAGCCGCCTGGCCTATGACGATCGGACCGGAACCGATGACAAGTACTTTTTGAATCGATAAATCTTTCGGCATAAAAACACCTTCTTCCAAAGAAACCGGAATGAATTATTCGGCAATGACCTTTTTGAGTACATCAACAGCCTTGCTGAGCTGCTCCATCGAGATGGAAAGCGGCGGCAGCAGGCGAACTTTATCGTGGGCGGAAAGAACGATCACACCATTCGCAAGACAGCCGGAAAGGATCTCTCCGACGGGCTTGTCGCAGGCGATACCGATCATCAGACCAAGGCCGGTAACAGACTGTACGCCTTTGGCTCCGGTGAGAGCCTGGAAAATGTAATCGGATTTGGCACGGACGGAAGCGAGCAGGTCTTCATCGATCCGGGAAAGGATCGAGAGTGCACCGGCACAGCTGACGGGGTTGCCGCCAAAGGTGGAACCATGAGAGCCGGGCGTTAATGTATTTTTCACTTTTTCGCCCAGGAGGCAGGCACCGATCGGAAGTCCGCCGCCCAGGCCTTTGGCAGTCGAGACGATGTCCGGCATGAAACCGTACTGCATATAGGTATAAAGGGTACCGGTACGGCCGTTGCCAGTCTGGACTTCATCATCGATGATTAGAAGGCCGTGTTTTTCGGCGGTCTTCACGACAGCTTCGACATAGGCTTTGGAGAGCGGAACGACACCGCCTTCGCCTTGTACAAGCTCGATCATAATCGCGCAGCAGTTGTTTTCCGAAGCCAGCTTTTCCAGTTCCTCCGGATCTTCCGGGGTTGCATAAACAAATCCGCCGGGGAAAGGACCGAAGTGTGTATGGAATTTATCCTGACCGGTGGCAGCGAGGGTCGCGATCGTACGGCCGTGGAAGCTGTTTTTCAGGGTAATGATCGTGCTGTGACTTTCGTCACCGTATTGATCATAAGCCCATTTACGGGCAGTTTTGATGGCACATTCATTGGCCTCTGCGCCGGAATTGCCAAAGAAGACTTTTTTCATTCCGGTCTTTTCACAGAGCATCTTCGCAAGCAGGGCATCCGGTGAAGTATAGTAGAGGTTCGAAGTGTGGGAGATCTTCCCCAGCTGCTCCGTTACGGCCTGAACCCAGGCATCATCCGAATAACCGAAAGAGTTGACGGCGATCCCGGCACCGAGATCGATGTATTCCTTCCCGTTTTCATCCCAGGCGAGCGCGCCCTTCCCTTTGACAAGAGCAACAGGCATGCGGCCGTAGGTGGAAGCAACGTAAGTTTGATCGATTTGCTGAATATTCATAAGTTTCTCTCCTCATTAGATAAACATGGTTCCGAGACCTTCATCCGTCAGAAGTTCCATCAGGATGGAGTGGGGGACACGACCGTCGATGATAAAGACTTTCTTCACACCGTGCTCGATCGCTTCGACGCAGGACTGTACTTTCGGGATCATTCCGCCGGAGATGATTCCCCTCTCAATGAAGCCCGGAACCTGCTCGATCCGGACGGTGGGAATGAGTGTGGATGGATCATCTTTGTCTTTCATCAGTCCGGCGATGTCGGTCATCGCCAGCATGCTTTCTGCGCTGAGTCTTCCGGCGATCTGAGCAGCGGCGGTATCCGCGTTGATGTTGTAGCGGTTGCCGGATTT
Organism: Bacillota bacterium; assembly: GCA_017420625.1. The sequence goes on along the minus strand of JAFOIR010000123.1, from coordinate 5,229 downwards.
ATCACCGGCAATGGTAGAAATGACGGGGATATAGCCAAGATCCAGAAGATCCAGTACCGGCTTCGTGTTGATCGCAGTGATCTCGCCGACATTTCCAAGCCGTTCATCGAGCACTTTTGCTTCGATGATACCGGCGTCTACACCGGATATGCCGATCGCTTTTCCTCCGATCGACTGCACCAGGCTGACCAGATCCTTGCCGACCTTGCCGGAGAGTACCATCTGAACGATGTCCATGGTCTCGTCATCGGTTACGCGAAGTCCGTCGATAAATTCTGACTGTTTGCCGGTCTTTTTCAGCATGTCCGAGATCTCCGGGCCGCCGCCGTGTACGACAACGACTTTTACGCCGATCATCGAGAGGAGCACGATATCACCCATCACAGCTTTTTTCAGCTCCGGGTTTTTCATAGCATTGCCGCCGTATTTGACGACGACGATCTTGCCGGCATATTCCTGTATATAAGGGAGCGCTTCGGTCAGAACCTGTGCGCGTTTTGCATTGTCCATATCTGTCTTCCTCCTCGATTTAGCTTCGGTAATCGCCGTTGATCCGGACATATTCATAGGAAAGATCGCAGCCCCAGGCAGTGGCTGTTTCCATACCCATCTTCATATCGCAGATGATCCTGACCTCTTTCTGTGAAAGGATCCCGGTGGCTTCTTCTTCGCTGTAATCCTGGCCAATGCCGTTTTCGCAGATGAGGATCTTCTTTCCGCCTCCTTCGATCCAGATCGCCAGGTTGTCCGGATCAAATATCGCACCGGAATAACCCATCGCACAGAGGATCCGGCCCCAGTTGGCGTCATGGCCGAAGATGGCCGCCTTGGTGAGGCTGGAGGAGATGACCGATTTGGCGAGGATCCGGGCGTTTTCCAGTGTGTCGGCCCCTGTGACCTGACACTCCACGAGCGCGGTCGCGCCTTCGCCGTCGCCGGCAAGCGCTTTGGCCTGATGCTCGTTGACCGTATGGAGAGCTTCTTTGAAGGCTTCATACGCTTTGGTTCCGGGAAGGATCTCCGGGTTGCCGGCAGCGCCGTTGGCCAGAACCACAAAGGTATCGTTGGTCGAGGTATCACCGTCGACGGAGATCATATTGTAGGTGCTTTTGACATCTTCCTTGACCAGAGCCGTCAGGGTCTGTTTTGAGATAACTGCGTCCGTAGCGACAAAGCTCAGCATGGTGCACATGTTGGGATGGATCATGCCGGATCCCTTGGAGATCACGCCGAGTGTGACGGTCGTTCCGTCGATGTCCAGCTGAACCGCGAACTCTTTGGGATGGGTATCCGTGGTCATGATCGCTCTGGCTGCGTCGGCGCCCGCCTGGAAAGTCGCGGCTTTGGCGGCGACGAGTTTCCCGATCCCGGCTGTGATCCGGTCCATGGGAAGAAGCGGTCCGATGACGCCGGTCGAGCCGACCAGTACGGCTTCCGTGGGAAGGCCGAGGGCTTCTGCCGTTGTTTTGGCGGTTTCTTCTGTACATGCCATGCCGTCTTTGCCGGTTCCGGCATTGGCAATGCCGGTGTTGACGACGACAGCCTGAATATACGGACTTTCTTCGATCAGCTTTTTGTCCCATTTCACCGGGGCGGCTTTGACGACATTGCTGGTGAAGGTACCGGCGGCAATGCAGGGAAGCGTCGAATAGATGAGCGCCATATCCTTGCGGTTTTCATATTTGATGCCGGCTTCGATACCGGCTGCTTCGAAACCTTTCGGGGCGGTCACGCCGCCGGAGATGATTTTCATCATGGGGATTACCTCGTTTTATTGATTGAAGCGAATGATATTCGCTTCATTGAGTACGAAACTGTAATAGTTGAAATCCGGCCGCTTCTTCCATCCGATCTCTTTCCAGAAGGCATTGCCGACATCATTGGTGGTGAAGGCGATCAGTGAGACGTTGCTGATCTCTTCTGCCTGAAGGGCACGCATACAGTACGTAACCATTGCCTTTCCGATCCCTCTTCGCCGATAGCCTTCTCGTACGCACACATGATAGAGACTGCCTCTTCGTCCGTCATGGCCGCAGAGGATCGCACCGACGAGTTTTCCTTCGCATCGGGCAATGACCGAGGTGGAAGAATTGCGTTTCAGAAAACGCTCGATACCTTCCCGGGAATCGTCGATACTGCGGATGGCAAAGCCTTTGATGCTCATCCAGAGATCTTTGACTTCATCGTAGTCTTCGATGGTCATGGGGTGGAGGGTGAATGGTTCCATAGCTGTTCCTTCTTTAGGTAATGATTTGTGTGTCGATTCTCTGACGGCTTTACAGCACCAGACCGGTTTTGTCCGGCAATCCCAGTGCCAGATTCATGCACTCGATGGCGGCGCCGGAAGCGCCCTTGCCCAGGTTGTCAAAGAGCGCGGAAAGCAGTACGCGTTCCTGATTGCCGAAGACCTGGATCTTCATGGAATCTTTGCCGAACAGTTCGTTTGCGGCGAGAAATCCGTCGGATGGAGCTTCGTTTGAAAAAGATACGATCGGTCCCTGATAAAGATTCTGGTAAATCTTTTTGATTTCATCGATCTGATCGGTAAGGAGCGGGATCGTCACTTCCATGCCGCTGTAGAAGTCAGCGACGATAGGGGAAAAAGCGGGTGCGATCTGAAGACCTGTGACTTTGACCATTTCCGGCAGGTGCTTATGCATCTGGGTAAGGGCGTACTGTCTCGGAGAATCGTAGGTCACGGGTCTTTCGGGGTCTTCATACTGAGCGATCATCTTCTTGCCGCCGCCGGAATAACCAGTAAGAGAAGTAGCGGCGAGGAAAGTATCTTTTGCAATAAGACCGGCAGCGACCAACGGATAGATCAGGGCAATAAATCCGGATGCATGACAGCCGGGCACGGCAATACGCTTTGAATGAATGATCGCCTGACGATGGTTTTCGGAAAGCTCGGGGAAGCCATAGGTCCATTCAGGATCCGTTCGATGCGCGGTCGAGGTGTCGAGAACGATGACATCGGGGTTTTCAATCAATGAGACGGCTTCGATCGCCGCGGCATCCGGCAGACACAGGAAGGCGACATCACAGGCATTCAGCATCTCTTTTCTTGCGGAAAGCTCTTTTCGTTTTTCCTCTGAAAGGCTGAGCAGTGAAAGATCCTGCCGGCTTTCCAGCCGCTGTCGGATCCGAAGGCCGGTGGTGCCGGCACTGCCGTCGATAAATACTTTGACCATAGTAGACTCCTCATGTAAATGGTGACATCCATTATGCAATAATTTTCCTCGATAGTCAATAAATATTCATTGAATTTTCCATTTTCGTGGAAATAGGCCAATGAAAAACGCCTTTTATTTTCGGCTTTGTGCATAATTTTGCGGGAAGGCGGCAAGACATGCCAGACAATGAATAAATATTCATGTTTCTGAGGGGTTTATGATAAAACAGGCTTGCCCCTTTCTTTTTTTTCTGATTTGTGGTATCCTTATCTATTAAATCAAGAAAAAACATTGGTTTGAATCAATATGTAGGAGTAAGTATATATGGCACCATATGATACCAAAAGAAACGTGTATCTGATCGATTTTGAGAATACACGTGAATATGGAATCAAGTCCATCCAGACCACGGATCGGGATCTGCTGATCATCGTGTATACCGCAAACGCGGCCAAGCTGGATCTTGATTCGCTTTCCGAACTGCAGGCGACACTGCAGGTTATCCGCTCACAGACCGGCAAGCAGGCGCTGGACCTTCTGCTGGTCTCCTATCTGGGATTTGCGATCGCAGATCTTGGCAAGAGCGCAAACTATATCATTATCAGCAATGACAACGACTATGACGGAGTCGTGAATTTCTGGAAGACCCGAGGTTATCAGGTGGAACGACAGACGGTCGACACCGAACAGGCCAAGAAAGCGGCCAAGCAAAACGCCGAAAAGACAACAGAAAAGACATCATCCCGCAGAGGTTCCAGAAAGGTCAAGTCGGCAGCAGAACAAAAAGAATCCGCCGCGCCGGTTCAGAACATACAGACATCTGCCGCCTCTATGACTGAGCCAAGTGCTCCGGTGTCTTCCTCTTCGGCTCTGCCGAATCAGCCGACCCAGCCCGGTCAACAAGGGGAAAAAGCCAAAGCCCCGGCTGAACTCATCAACCATCTTTCTGCTATCTTCGAGCGGGAAAAAGTCGATCCCGGCATCCGGAGCTTCATCCGGCAGAAGGTGAGTGATCTCTATCCGCAGCCGCAGAGAAAATCCGTGATCTATCGGGCAATCATCGGAAAGTACGGTCAGAAGAACGGTCTGAAGTATTATAACCTGATCAAGAAAGAGCTTTAATAGTAGAAAGGGGTTTAAAACCAACATGAAAGTAAAGAATCTGGTGGGAGAACGGTTTAAAGAGCGTCCTTCCGACTGCGTAGTGGACAGCCATGCACTGATGGTGCGAGGCGGTTATATCAAACAGGTGGCAAACGGTATTTTCAGCCTGTTCCCACCGGCCCGCCGTGTGACCCAGAAGATCGAACAGATCATCCGTGAAGAAATGGACCGGATCGACGGACAGGAAGTCCTGTTTCCCGTTGTGCTGCCCGGCAGCCTCTGGATGGAATCCGGCCGTTACCAGTCGATCGACAATACTCTGGCCCGCTTTGACGACCGCAACGGTACGCCCATGGTCCTTGGCATGACCCATGAGGAAGCAGCGGTCCAGCTGGTACGGGAATACGCAAGCACCTACAACCGCTATCCGTTCATGATCTACCAGATCCAGACCAAGTTCCGTGATGAGGCCCGTCCGAGAGCCGGACTCATCCGGGTACGTGAATTTACCATGAAGGATGCTTATTCCTTCCATACCTCCCAGGAGGATCTGGAAGCATATTACGCCCGCTGCTACCGTGCATATGAGCGTATCTATGCTCGTGCCGGTGCGCCGCAGGTCATTGCAGTCAAGTCGGATTCCGGCATGATGGGCGGCTCCGTTTCTCATGAATATATGCTGCTGACGGATATCGGTGAAGACTCCATCGTGATCTGCCCCGAGTGCGGTTACCGCGCAAACATGGAAGCAGCCGAGAATATTGTAGGCGCCACCCGCGCGGAAGATATGCCGTTAACCAAGGTTGCAACCCCGGATAAGAAGACGATCGAGGAAGTGGTCGAATATCTGCACGGGGATACCCTTCATTCCGTGAAGGCGGTCGTCTACCAGACGAATGCGGAAGACAAGTTCGTGGTTGCCTTCCTGCGCGGAGACCTTGAAGTCAACGAG
>JAFOIR010000122.1 GCA_017420625.1 Bacillota bacterium | reverse complement strand
CAATAGACTACTGGGCTTAGAGACAATCAAAGCTGTATTTGGTGGTAAGTTCCGTTCCCTCGAGCAGGTATTCGGATCCTGTCACAGATTCGCCTTGATCCGATCTAAAACGTCATTTGTTAAATCAGAATCTCTCATAAACATTGATTCTCTTTAATCCCATGGACCCTTCTTTTTACCTGGGGTATTCTTGTTATGGTACTTCTTGTACAGATGATTATGAAGATTACATACACGCTGTCCCCAAAAACCATATTCACCATACTCATTCTCCTGAGGTTCAATATGGAATTCCATACAGGCTTCCCTCAGCATAGATTTATCCATCTTTAACAATTCACATGCTTCATCAATGGTATAAAAATTATACTTTATATCGTTATAATTCATAAAGGGAATATCAACTAAAACAAACATACAATTATCTCCTTTTTACAAATACTCTATCAATTTTTGTGATGATTCATCACACTAGATATTGTCTGGCGAGAATTGAAAGTTTACTGTTTGCACGGTGTTAATGACAGATCGTTTTCACTCTCTGTTGTTGTCAACCCACGCGGCTATTGTATCGATTGGAACTCTCCACTCGCGGCCTACTTTCATTGCTTCCAATTCACCAGATGCAATCATCCTTCTGACCAGGCGTTGACTTACTTTCAAGTATGCAGCAACCTCTTTTATTGAGAATAAATCGATCAGATTCACTGAATTAGTTGAAGAATTGTTGAAGATATTTTCCTCCCTTCAAGGCAGAGGTGAGGAGACATCCGTAATGTTTTCGTCAAGTAAAAAATACAGCAAAGGGCGGCGAAAAATTCAGCAGCAAGTCAGCACCCTCCGAGATTGGTCTGCGTCAGCAACGCAGAGTCATATAGAACGGCGTCCGCTGTAAAGCGGCGCCATATGCTGTATCGGCGCCGCACCCGTTAAGGCGCCCGGAAATACAGCAGGCAAGGGAAAAACAGGAAGCATCCCTCCTTGAGACAGAAGGATAATGTATCTACTCTAAAAACATCAAGAGACAGAAAGTGAGATGTTTCGATGTTTTTAGACACATTATCAACTGTAATCTTGCAAATCTGCGACACACGGAATTGGAGTTATGAAGCGGCAGCAGAACGCTGCGGTCTTAGTTCCCGGTATGTTGGAGATATCGTCCGCAGAAAGACTGCACCGACCATCAGGACCCTGGAGAAGCTCTGTGCCGGCTTTCAACTGCTTCCAAACGATTTGCTGGTCAAACCGGCGTTGACACAGGAACTGGTATTCCGTGTCCCAATGGTCGTAACGCAGTGCAGAGGCCGCCACACAGTTCTCGGGTTTGCAACCTACCCTATCTGTCCACATTGCCAGATAACACTGGAACGGGAATACCAGGCATATTGCGACCGATGCGGTCAAAGGCTGAGCTGGAAAGAATACGCCGGTGCAGAGGTCGTTCTGTCAGCACACGGAAGGACGTAGCTCAGAACCCTGTCCTCCTTATTCTTGTCAGGGACTGGCTGAGACGGTAGCTCTCTCCAGAGAAGATCACGATATGGGAATGGTGGATCAGACGGTCAATGAGAGCTGCTGTCAGGCGGTTATCTCCAAATACAGTATTCCATTGAGAGAATTCCAAGTTGGAGGTAATAATCAGGCTTCGCCTTTCATAGCAGTCCGAAACGACTTGAAACAACAGTTCCGCCGCATCCTTATGAAGCGGAACAAACCCAACTTCATCCAGGACGATCAGTTCAGTTCGCTTTATTCCAGTAAGAAATGAACTCATAGTCCCTTTGCTATCCTTCTCCAGCAGTGTATTGGCCAGAGAAGCAGCGGTAAAGAAGCGGACCCTGCGCCCCTGTTGGCAGGCATGGAGGGCGATAGCTGTTGCCAGATGTGTCTTACCGGTCCCAACAGCACCCATGAAAATTAGGTTTTCCTTAGGCGGCAGGAAATCCAGGCCAGTCATATAACTCTGCGTCAGGCCAGCCGGAAGCTCGATACTGGAGTTCCAGATGAAATCATCCAGCGTCTTTATCACATGGAACCCGGCGGTTTTTACTAATCTGTTGATGCGATTGGCTTCTCTCTCCCGCAGTTCCAGCTGGAGAAGCTCGGTCAGATACTGTTCCTTGTCGTGGTACTCAACAGAACGCCATTCTCTGGCAAGGCAGCCAAGCTTCAACTGTCGCATATACTGCTCGATCTGCTCATCCATGGCAGTCACCTCCCATCAGGCCGTCATAGGCCGAGAGATTGGGACTGTAATTCAGAACAGGGGTATCGTTCAGGAGATTCAGGGGATTCGGGCGGAACTCTTTTCTTGCAATCATGTAGTAGCACTGACGGATGCTGTCTGCATCGGTGCGGCCATTCTCACCGGCAAGTTCCAAGGCGTCTACACAAAGGCTGGCGTTGCCGTCTCGAATCATTTCATCGAGAAGCAGAAGAGCATTCTTCCGCTCTGCGCCCTGAGACTGAAGAAGAAAGTCCTGCCACTGCTGTGGGAACTGGTGAAAGAACCTGGCGTTTTCTACGGCTCTGGGCTTTTTGCAAAGAGTAGAAACATACTGCGTCCAATCATAGAGCTCATCGTTTTTTCTGTAACTTCGTCTGAACCGACCAATATTTTGGTGGTCGAAGAAAAACTCGATCCTATCATAGTAAATCCTGGCCTGCACAACCTCTCCGGCCAGCGCAGGAGACAGGCCATACCTGTTGGTATCCACAACGGCGAATCCATTCTTGTTCACCTTCAGCGAAGCATAGCGAAATACCTGATAGGGATGCTCCGGCAATGCCAAAAGCTGTTCCGCATCCTTCTGCCAGAGTTCTTCCATGGGGACAGCGTGGAGATAATGTTCCCGCAGGGCATCCTTCTCGCACCAGGCCCAAAGCCCTTGGTTGAACTCCTCAAACGAGGAAATCGTGGGGACAGGAACAAAGGCATTCCGGCGACTGTAACCCACCTTGTTCTCTACGTTTCCCTTCTCGTTCCCGGATGCAGGATTACAAAACTCTGCCTGGAATCGGTAGTGGAGCATGAATCGGTTGAAACCATCCGTGAGGATACGGTCATTGCCGCGAAGCACCTGAACCACAGCGGTGGACATATTGTCGAACCGCAGGTGCTGTGGCACTCCACCAATGTGTTCAAAGATCCATTTCATCCCTTCCAGCAGGCACTCTTGATTCTGAGAAGGAAAAGCCTGCGTATAACCCTTGTTGGAGTAGGGAAAGGACATAGTAAGTGCGTATCCGGTCTGCTCAGCCCCGTTCACGTCATAGTACAGAAACGTTCCAAAGTCCACTTGTCCATCCCCCGGCTGGTGCTCCAAAGGAATATGGCCTTTCCGCTGCATTTGCATGAGATGCTTCTTCATTCGGACGTATACCTTCACGGAGGTATAGCCGCCAGGATACCCGTGTTCGTCCTTCAAACGGTCAAAGATTCGTTTGGCGGTATGTCGTTGTTTTCTGGGAACTCTTCGGTCTGCCTCCAGCCAAGCGTCTACAATGGGGATATAAGGCCCGAGCACCGGAAAGCTCTTCGGCTCGATTTCCGGCTCCGCTGCTTCATTCCAATCTTCCTGGCAGGCGTATTTCTTTACGGTTCGAAAATCGTGCCCTGTAATCCGGGATATCTCCCGCAAACTTTTCTCTTCATTTTCATAGAGATCTTTGATATAATTTATCTGAGCCATTCTTAACACCTTTCTGCTACCTCCTTAAGTAGAATTCACCACTCTTAAGGTAGCCTATTGGAAGGGTGCTGACAATGGCTCTTTTTCTTGCCAGCCAAGTGCTGTATTTTTAGGGCGCCTTTTGCTGTACTTTTATCTTAGCAAACACACGACTCATTCTAGCTACCTACTTTTCATGGTAACTAGAACAAGCTATACCTCCAAAGGTTCATATCATAATCACCCTTTAAATTCGTCGTATCCCATCTCGAATTCCTTCAACTGGTGCTTCATATCCTCGTTGGCTTTTTTGTCTCCGTGGCTTGGTTCATCATACGATTTCGTACTGCACATCCAACAGGAACAATGGATTTTGCCTTTGGATAAACGTCCCGGCTGGTTACGGGACCAGGCCCGGACATACTCCTCGCCGCCGATTCGTTTAAGAATGCCGACCTTACGCTGAATGTGTTTCTTTTTCTGATATCGAAAGAATGCTTTGTCCCTTTTCATCAGGTTCACTCCCCAACAGTTCGGGCAGCCTGCAAAGGCCGTCGGGGAATTGTCCCCTTACAGGCTGCCTATGTTGGGAGTGCTTTGATCATTGCTTTGATCCGCCTCATCATCAAAGTCAATGTGAAATGCCCGAAACAACCAAACATGTTCCTTGACCATCTCAGGATATGTCCTGCAAACATGGCGACAGACCGTTTCATACAACTCAATGCAATCTAAGTTGTCGCCGAAATCGAGCAATCCATCCATAATAGCTTCAATGGATCGTGCGTCCTTTACGTTTCCATTGATCACATCTTCAACCTGACCAGAATAAAACTGGACGGCCCGTTCTTGAACAAGCTTGAATTCCTTAGCAATTTCTGCAATGCTGTTCAACATCCTATCGCTATCATCCACTTAAATTTCTCCTTTGATAATCCTATACTTCTGAATATAACATTTCTTTTACAACACTCCCATTTGCCTTGACAGGCAAGCCAATCATCGGGTACGATACTCTCCTCTGCTGCGGCAGAAAAATAACCACGGAGGCGATGTGAGATGCAGATGAAGCGATTTCCGGTCATTGACAT
>JAFOIR010000121.1 GCA_017420625.1 Bacillota bacterium | reverse complement strand
TTGGCTTTGGCGATAAACTCATTCACTGTATCATCGGTAAAGACGCATCCTTCTTCGGTGCATCTTCCGCATCCGATGCAGTCCCGGATAGGTTTGGGGCCAACCTGGAAGATCTCATAATCGATTCCTGCTTTTTTCAGTTCTTCTCCGATCTCGACCAGCGCGCGATTGGTATTTCCTTTGGCTTTGGCGCTACCGTTCAGCATTAATACTTTCATTTTCTTTCCTCCAAGCCAATCAAATTTATTCAAACATTTTCATTGCTTTTTTCAGATTTTTCGTGATGGGCAGATGCTGCGGACACGCCTGCTCACACTGTTTGCACTCAATACAGGTACTCGCGAAGTGTTCACCCTGTACCGCTTCTTCATAGGCAGCTTTTGCCTCTTCGATCTGTCCGCTGCCGAGCTGCTTATTCATGGCCGCAAAGATTTCCGGAATCGGAATCTGCTTCGGACATCCTTCCACGCAGTAACGGCATGCTGTGCAGGGGATCGTTGCGGCATTCCCAAGAATCCTCTGTGCTTCATGGATCGCTGCTCGCTCTTCTTCATCCAGCGGCTTAAAGTCTTTCATATAGGAAAGATTATCCTTCATCTGCTCGATATTCGACATGCCGGAAAGAACTGTCAGAATGCCGTCCAGTGAAGCGACAAAACGGATCGCCCAGGATGCGTAGGACATGTCCGGATGAATCTTCTTAAAAAGCCTCTTCACTTCCTCCGGTGGATTGGCGAGGCTCCCGCCTTTGACCGGTTCCATGACGGTAATCAGCTTGCCGTGTCTGCGGGCAACTTCATAGTTCGCCCGGGAGGTCACTCTCGGGTTTTCCCAGTCCGCATAGTTCAGCTGCAGCTGAACAAAATCCACCTCCGGATGATCCGTCAGCAGCTGATCCAACAGTTCCGGACCGGAATGGAAGGAGAAGCCCACATTGCGGATGATGCATTTGGCCTTCTGCTCGCCCACGAAATCCCAGAGTTTCAGCCGGTCATATTTGGAATAATTGCTTTCCATCAGCGAATGCAGCAAATAGTAATCAAAGTAGCCGGCACCGGTTCTTTCCAGACTGGTTCCAAACTGTTTGATCGCCGCCCTGGTATTGGGTGTGACCATGGAATTGAGCTTAGTCGCCAACGTATAGGAATCTCTCGGATGCCGTTCCACCAGTGCCTTGCGGGTCGCCTTCTCCGAACCCAGATAGACATACGCGGTGTCAAAATAGGTGAAACCTGCTTCCAGGAACAGATCGACCATCGTCTTGACCTGTTCTACATCAATGCCGAATCCTTTCTTCGGCAGCCGCATCAGACCAAATCCCAGCTTGGGCGTGTCTTTTCCGTACACTACTGCCATTTTCTTCCCTCCTTACAGGATTCCTTACAGGATCTTTTCCATTCCGATCTTCTGCGGTACCAGGCCCATAGCCTCATAGAACCGCTGTGCACCGGGGTTGCAGCTCCACACATTCAGTGTGAGATTATAAAAGCCTTCCTCTTTGGCATAGGCCAGGACATGCTCATAGAGCGCTCTTCCGACCCCTTTTCCGCGGCAGGCTTCATCAACGCAGATATCATCGATATAAAGAGTCCGGATATCCGTGAGTACATGATCGCACAGGATCTGTTTGTGGATGCAGAATGCATGACCATCAATCTTCCCATTCTCGTCGGTGCAGACAAAGACCGGTGTCGTTTTATCTTCCAGGATTTTTTCAAGTTCTTCTGCGTTGTATTTTGTAGCCGGTCCCTTGAAAATATCCGGCCGTCCCCGATGATGGACCATGTCTACCTGGACTAATAGTTCCAGGATCCGGGGAATATCTTCTTTTGTAGCTTTTCTGACAGTATTCATTTCATATTTCTCTTTCTTTTGGCGAACAGATAATAGATTCCATACCCGATCATAACACCGATCATATTCAGGATCAGATCATCGACGTCGGAAGCCCGTGAATAGAATGGAAGCTGCAGGATCTCGATCACAAGCGACATTCCTGCACCGGCCGTCAATACTTTCCAGAATCGATCCAGTTTTCGGTACAGAATCGGCAGGATGATGCCGCTCGGGATGAACATGGTGACATTTCCGATCAGATTGAGCAGCATATCCTTTTGAGTTTCAAAATAGAACAAATGGATCCAGGGAATCAGATTCACGCGAAGAGGCAGGATCTGCTGCGAATCAAAGATAAGCGGCTGTACTCTTCCGTTCAGATGGGCCATAGGGAAAAAGGTGAATCGCAGAATGACTGCAAGATTCACATACATTAAAAGCAGCAGGGCTTCCCGCATCCAGTCGATCCGGTGCCGGATCAGTGAACGAATGATTAAAAGCAGGATCCAGACTGCTGATAACACCAGCTCTGCTGCAATAAATGAAATTTCAACACTCACTCTTTAAAATCCACCTTATAGTCCCTGGAAAATTCTGCTGAATTCAGTAAACCCCGGATCAGGCTTTCGGCGTTGTCCCGGACACTATCCAATAGTTCCTGATCGTTCATCACACGGTTTTTCGCTTTTTCCTGCAAAACAGCCATCAGATCCGTGGTCACTTCCATCGTTTGTTCTGTAAAGATCGAATTCCTGACTTCGTAGTAGACGAAAGAATCAAAATCGATCTCATTCGCGACGACCTTGATCTCCGGCAGGTCGACGGTGATCTTTTTATTTCGTTCATCGACCAGAAAAACGATCTTACTGAAATCAAGTCCCAAACTGACGGTCCCTTCATAGGTAAAGACCACTTTATCCGTCGTCAGCGGAATCTTGAATCCGTTGATCTCCTTATAGGATTCGAAAGTGTCGGCATCCTTATAGTAGTACCGTGTCGTAACCAGGTCACTGGCGGGTGCGATGACTTCCTTCAGATAGCGGATCTCCAGCTTAAAATTCTCTTCCTCCACCACTTCATCGGCCGGTTCGTCCTCCGGAATGGATTCAGTTTCATGATAATATGGTATTTCCGCCTGG
>JAFOIR010000120.1 GCA_017420625.1 Bacillota bacterium | reverse complement strand
TAGTTTAGGAGCAGAGCTAAAAGCTCTGCTTTTATTTAAAGAACGAGGTTGCTTTTATGAAGAAGATTTCGATTTTGGAAGAACAATTGAATATACCGGCCCGAATTACACCCTGAGTCCGGTGTAGTGGAAACCGTGAATCCGCCGTAGCGGAAACCAGGATTCCGGACATAGGAAACCATTGTTCCGGCCGTTTGGGAACCATTCTTTTATAATGATTTCAGGCACGATTCCGTGCAAATCATTACGAAGGGAGGTCACCAAATGACCAAGTACCGTGAGATACTGCGGCTGCTCAGCAATCAGCTGAAGACGGACGAGATCGTCCACGCCTGCAACGTATCCAAGAAAACTGTCATCAAGGTCAAGAAGCGTGCCGAGGAGTTGGAAATCCATTGGCCGCTCGATGCCGATATGACAGATGAAAAGCTGGAAACGATCATGTTTCCAAAACCCGAGAAACCCGTCAGCACAAAACGCATGCCGGATTTCGATCATGTCCGTAAGGAGCTTCTCCGCAACGGCGTGAACAAAAAGCTTCTCTGGACAGAGTATCTTGAGCAGTGCCGGCGTGAAGGAGCCGACGCTCTCATGTACTCTCAGTTCTGCTATTACATCCAGCAGGATGAGCAGAAACGCCATGCAACGATGCACATCCCCCGGAAGCCCGGTCAGCAGATCGAGGTCGACTGGGCCGGTGATACTGCCTCTGTCATAGATCGTGATACAGGCGAGATCACCAAGGTGTATGTGTTCGTTGCAGCCATGAGTTACAGCACCTACGCCTATGCCGAAGCCTTCCCGGACATGAAGCAGGCCAGCTGGATCAAGGCCAACGTCCACATGCTGGAGTACATCGGCGGTGTCCCGAGAATGATCATCCCTGACAATACCGCAACCGCCGTCAACCGCAATGGGATCCGAAAGGAGCGTGAGATCAACCCGTCTTATCAGGAGTTCGCGGAACATTATAATACTGCCATAATCCCGGCCAGAGTTCGCCATCCGAAGGATAAGCCGGTAGCTGAGGGTTCAGTCTCCCGTATCTCTACGTGGATCATCGCCGCTCTCCGCAACGAGCAGTTCTTTTCCATTGAATCGCTCAACAGGGAGATCCGCAAAAAGCTGGAGGAGTATAACAACCGCCCCTTCGCTGCAAAGGAGGGCAGCCGGTCAGAACTCTTCCGCGACGAAGAGCTGCCTTTACTGGCTCCACTGCCGGCCACCCCGTACGAACTCGCTTCCTGGAAGAAGGCGAAAGTCCAGTTCAATTATCACATAACGGTGGACTTTATGCACTACTCCTGCCCTTACGGATTCATCGGGAAAGAAGTCGATGTCAGGGTCACGGATTCTGCGATAGAGATCTTTTACCAACAGAACCGCGTCGCTTCCCATAAGCGTCTGCGGGGCCGTAAAGGACAGTACAGTACCATACCGGATCACATGCCTGAAAAGCATCAGCATTATCAGGAATGGAACGGTGACAGGTTCCGCCAATGGGGCCGCAAGATCGGGACGAATACTTACAAAGTCATTGAAGCAATCCTTACCTCCAAAGCATTTGAGGAGCAGACGTATCTGACCTGCAGATCGCTCCTTAAGCTGGCCGACACCTGCACTCCGGCAAGATTGGAAGAAGCATGCCGTAAGGCCTGCCAGTTTTCCAAAAGCCCGAGCTACAAGAGTGTCAAGAACATCCTGACTGCCATGAGCACGATGGATTCCAGAGCTGCCGATCATTCACCCGCGGATCCCGCTGCTATTCCCCGGAACAGGTACGGAATTACCCGTGGAGCCGCATACTACGGAGGTAAAGACCATGCTGAATAATGCAACCATTGATAAGCTGATCACCATGAAGCTCAAGGTTATGGCGGATGCCTATATCGTACAGGAGCAGGATCCTTCTTACCGCGGCATCGAGTTTTCCGACCGTCTGGCCATGCTGGTCGATGCTCAATACAACCAGCGTCAGGATAACCGCATGAAGCGTCTCGTTAAGGCTGCTGCTCTTGACCAACCGGACGCCAGTGTCATGAACATCGACTACCATTCCGGCCGAAACCTGGATCGGCGGATGATTCAGAAACTTGCGACCTGCGAATACATCGTGGACAGTCTGAACATCTTCATCACCGGCGCGACCGGCAGTGGCAAGACCTATCTGGCCTGTGCCCTTGCGATGGAGGCCCTGAAGCAGTACATCACAGTAAAGTACGTCCGTCTGTCCGATTTTCTTCTGGAGAGCACCGTTGCCTGGGATGAAAAGCGTTACGATAAGGTGCTTCAGACATACGCTAAACCCAGGCTCCTGATCATCGACGAATGGCTTGCCATGACTCCCGATGCCAACGACCTGCATGCGATCAAGGAACTGATCCATCGCCGCAGGAGGAAGTCATCCACCATCTTCTGCTCGCAAGTCCTTAAAGAAGGCTGGTATCAAGCTTTAGGCGGCGCGAACACCGAGGCCGAGGCAATCCTTGATCGTATCACCTATGACGGCTACGAAATCAACATCGAGTACACTGATCCTGCAAAAGCGGTATCAATGCGGAAGATCTACAGCCGTTTGAAACCTATAGATTGACAAGGTACATGGCTGCAAGCAGCCTATAAAATATTTATATCGTGAAGCGGTTTCCGTGTCTCCGGACTCATGGTTTCCATCGGCCGGACTCGCGGTTTCCGCTTCGCCGGAATGGCGGTGTTTTTACGCCGGAAAAATCAG
>JAFOIR010000119.1 GCA_017420625.1 Bacillota bacterium | reverse complement strand
GCCAGATTGCTCAGACGAAGGCCTACCCCGGTGACGGCAGAAGCGACGACGCCATAGGTATTGACGTGGGAGCTGACATACATAGCTGACAGACTGCTGGCGCTGGTCTGGATCGCGATCGGAATGCCAAGTCTGATCATCAAGCCGATGATCTTCGAATCCGGTCGGAAACTGGATAACTTAAAATCAAAGCAGAAGGCAACTTTGTTCCTGTATAGATAGGCCAGAGACAGCACCAGACTGATCCCCTGACTGATAACGGTCGCCAGTGCTGCGCCGAAAGCTCCCATTCTGAGCACGGCCACCATGATCAGATCAAGGCCAATGTTGAAGATCGTTCCTATGGCCACGAAAATCATTGGATGACGCGAGTCACCCATTCCCCGAAGAATCGCACTGACCATGTTGTATCCTAGAGTGAAGACAAGTCCCGCTGAACAGCAGAGTATATAATCTCTTGCGCCTTGCTCAGCCTCGGCCGGGGCATGAAGCACATGCAGCAGCGGGTCTGCCAGCAGAAGACTCAATACGGTTAAAACCACACTTAGAATCAGAATACTGGAAAACATGGTGCCAATGACCGTGTTCAGTTCTTTTCTCTTTCCCGCTCCGACATACTGGGATACGATGATCTGGCCGGCTGTTGAAAAGCCCATGCCCAAAAACATAAAGAAATGCAGGACATCGCCTCCGACCGTAACAGAAGAAAGTCCGGTACTGCCGGCGAACTGGCCGATAATGACCATATCCGACATATTGTAAGCGGTCTGCAGCAGGTTCGAGAGCATAATGGGTACCGCGAACCACAAAAGCTGCTGCAGTACCGGGCCGGTCGTCAGATCCTTGATCAGGGTTTGATTCTTTTTTGTCGTCATATTTATCTCCAAACAAGAAAAAGGGATGCCGAAAAGCTCGGCATCCCAACTGCTTTATTGCTTTATTCTACTGACAAGAACCCAAAATGTCAAGTAGTCTTAATCCCGCATCATCTCTTCCACATCGACAGCGTTGCCGGTATGCGGATGCTTGGGATCCTGTTTATAGGCCTTGCGCTTGGCCGCCATCTCCTTGGCTTCCTTGGAACCGCTGTTCAGAACGATCTTTACGGCTCGCTTGGCTGCGTAGCTGAGCAGTCCGCCCACCTTGTCTTCAGCACGGCGGTAATCCGTCATTTCCGGATGATCGCGTTTCAGATGGATCGCATCAAATTCGCACCGGGTCGTGCAAAGACCACAGCCGATACACTTGTTCTCATCCACAATTGTCTGACCGCAGCTTAAGCACCGGGAAGTTTCGATCTTCACCTGCTCCTCGGTAAGGATCTTACGAGGATCCTGGAAGGAATGACTCGGATCAGCCAGATGCTCGCAGGGCGGTTCCTGTCTGCCTGCTTCATCGTAGGAATCGATCCTGATGTTATCGGTATCCAGCGCTTTGAAGTAGCGGCGGTCACGACCCACCGTCTGCGGTACGTTGTATTCAGAAACATAGCGCGCCAGGGACTCTGCCGCCTCATGGCCGGCACCGATGGCGTTGATGACGAACTTGGGACCGGTATAAACATCTCCGCCGACGAAGATGCAGGGGTCGTCGGTCTGATAAGTAAACTTGTCTGCTGACGGATAGCCGCTGCGGGAAGTATTTACCTTGGTGTCCTTCAAAAGGTCGCCCCAGTTGATCGCCTGGCCGATCGCAAAGATCACTTTATCGGCCGGAACGGTCATGGTCTCAGACTCATCGTATTTCGGAGAGAATGCACCCGTCTTAGGGTCGATGGTGGATGTGCAGCGTTTGAATACCACGCCGGTCACCTTTCCGTCTTCTCCTACCAGCACTTCCTTCGGACCCCAGCCAGCCTGAATCTTCACTTCTTCTTCCTCAGCCTCGGCGATCTCCTGCTTGGAGGCAGGCATCGTCTCGCGGGATTCCAGGCAGAACATCGATACGCTCTCCGGATGGAAGCGATGCGCAGTCCGTGCACAGTCGATCGCAACATTGCCGCCGCCGACTACGACCACGTGGCCATCCAGCTTCTGATTCGGATCGCTCAGAGCCTCATCCAGAAAATGAACCGCATAGTCAGTACCTTCCGCATTTTCACCCGGCACACCGGGCAGTCTTCCGCCCTGGCAGCCGATGGCGATATAGAACGCCTGATAGCCTTCGTCTTTCAGCTGCTGGATGGTAATGTCCTTGCCTACTTCTACGCCGCAGCGGATCTCGACGCCCAGTTCGCGGATGACATCGATCTCTGCTTCGATAACATCTCTTTGCAGCTTGTAGGTGGGAATACCATAGGTCATCATGCCGCCGGGCTTGGCATGTTTTTCGAATACAGTGGGTTTATATCCCCGCTCGGCCAGATAATAAGCACAGCTTAAGCCAGCCGGACCTGCACCGATGATCGCGATCTTCTGTTCCCACTCTCCGTGAACACGATTGATCCGCTTTTTAGGAATATATCTGGTCTCAGCATGAAGGTCGCGTTCGGCCAGGAACTTCTTGACTTCGTCGATGGAGACCGGTGCATCGATCTTACCTCTCGTACAGGCTTCTTCACAGAGCTTGTTGCAGACACGTCCGCAGATCGCCGGGAACGGGTTCTCGCGCTTGATCAGTGCCAACGCTTCTTCATAGCGGCCTTCCTTGGCCATCTGCAGATAGCCCTGTACCGGAACGTGTGCCGGGCAGGCTGCCTTACAGGGAGAAGATCCGGTCTTGTGGGTATTCACACGAGCGGTATCGCGATAGTTCTCATCCCAGGCATATTTGCCCCAGCGGATCTTATCCGGGAGGATGGCCTTGGGATATTCCACTTCCTTGCCGTCTTTCGTCTTCAGCTTCTGGCCAAGACGGATCGCACCGGCAGGACAGACCTCTACGCAGCGGTTGCAGGCGACACACTTTTCCTTGTTGACTTCCGCGGTATAGGCGCTCTTGGAAAGGTTG
>JAFOIR010000118.1 GCA_017420625.1 Bacillota bacterium | reverse complement strand
GATAACTTTCTCGTTCGCTTCCATGACCGCTTTCATAATATCCTGTACCTTCTGAGGCTCTTCACTCTTGGCGGTAGTGAAGACCAGATCCACACGGCGTTTGCCCTGTTTGGTGAAGTTCACGATATTGCCGTTCATCAGAGGCCCATTCGGGATAATGACGGTCCGGTTATCGATCGTCAGCAGTTCGGTATAAAAAAGGGCGATCTTCTTGACGAAACCTTCTTCACCGGCTGCGCTGACATAATCGTCAACATTAAATGGACGGAAAATCAGAAGCATAATGCCGCCGGCCATATTCGAAAGGGAGCCCTGCAGCGCCATACCTACTGCCAAGCCTGCCGAAGCGAGGACTGCTACGATGGAAGCCATCGGAACACCCAGGACATTGATGATCGAAATAACCAGAATGGCATTCAGAATAAATTTCACCGCATTGACGAAGAAACGGTGAACGGTCGGATCCAGCTCTTCAAACTTTTTGATCTTGCTGAGTCCTTTGAGCAGATACTTGATGATGATCCTTCCGATAATGAAGATGAGCAGCGCGAGGACCAGTTTCCCGCCGACGTCGACTGCCAGTTGCCCAAGCTTACTTAAAACTTCCATACATTCCCCTCCTTATATAATGGATTCATATGATTTCCTTTCGGAAATTATGTTTCAAGTATACGCTTTAATTAACTAAATTTCAAGATAGATATCTTTCAGTTTTTCACGTTCTTCTTCTGTCAGATGAAGGCCGTCTTTGGCAAATCCGTCGAAGCTGCCATACTTTATATCGATCTCTTCGTAAAGTGCCTTCAGGTAGTCCTCACAGGCACCGAAAAGATAGCCAAGTGCTGCCTTTGCCGCTTCTTTTGTCTCAGGATTGGCTTCGTATTCGCTTGTCCCGTATTCTTTTCTAAGTGCGTCGATCAGTATTTCTACTTCCTTCTGCAGATAAATGTTTGTCATCAGATAGTCTTTCAGGATTTCTTCCCGGCTGACCCCGAGAAGCTCCAGGACGATCGCTGCTGCAAAGCCAGCCCGGTCTTTTCCGGCTGTACAGTGCCAAAGCACCGCTTTTTCCCGTTCTTCCAGCAAAAGATGAACAAATCGCTCATAGGCCTTAACTGCGTGTTCCGAGCGGATCAGCATGCGATAGACATTCGTCATATAGGCTTTGGCCTTAAGTGGATCCATAACGAAGTTTTCAGTTGCAGACTGATCGGCTTCCTCTTCTCTTGTGATACCGGCCTGCAGATCTTCGATCGGAGGAATTGCTATATACTCGACACCTTCCATAACCGGATCAGGCTTTTCTTCCTGCTCTTTTCCTGTTCTGAAATCTACGATCAGACTCACTTTTCTCTCCAGTTCATACCGGTCATTTTCACTGGCAAAGAACAACTGTCCGCTTCGGATCAGTTTTCCTTCCCGGATCTGCTTTCCGTCTTTTGTCACAAATCCACCCAGATCCCGGGTATTATTCAGGGTCTCAAACTTGATCTGTCCCACGCTTTCTCCTTTCCCTTCAGCTCGCCCAGTACCAGCAGCACTGCTTAGTCCAGATGCTCCAGGATCTGCCGGTGATCTTGGATCATCGCATTTTTTCGAATTGCTTCCTGTTTCATCTCATCACTCACATGGTTCCAGGGCTTTTCCAATCGGTTGTACCAAAGTCCGTTCATACCGCTTCCCACAGCTCCGCCGTAATCATAGACATAATTATCACCAACGAACAGGCATTCCTCCGGCAGACAGCCTGCCTTACGGATCACAAGTTGGAAAAATCGCGGATCAGGCTTATCAAAGATCGACTCATCGGAAGTCATCACAAAGTCCACATAAGAGCCCAGTCCAAGCTGATTGATCTTACGGTACTGCATACGCGCGGTCATATTGGTACCGATCCCGATCCGGATCCCGCGCTTCTTCAGTTCCTGCATGACCTCTTCCACACACGGTTCCTTTTTCATATGGTCCAGAATATAATTCCAGTAAATATCATACAGGTCCAGGACATGTGGAAACAGCGGAAGTCCCAGTGTATTCAGCGTATAGGACAGTCTGAGTGTACGGCTGTGTACAGAGGAAATATCAACTTTGTCATGCGCCAACGCCAGGATCTCCTCCGGCATGCGGTCGCCCACCGCACGGTAGGCGGTGGAAAACACATCTCCGAACTGCTTCGCACTGATCCCGAACCGGCGCTCCGCTTCCTCGCACATGCCTGCGAAAGCAAGCTCATTCACTTCTTTAAAATCATACAGGGTATCATCCAAATCGTAAATTACACATTTGATCATGGCCACACGTCCATTTATTTCGTAATCAGATTCATTATATCAATGCCGCCTCTTAATGGCAAGCCTGTTCCAAGTGCTTCAGACACCAGGCAAACCCCTTGGCACACCGAAGATCTGCATCCCTGAAATGATTGCCCGGATTCCATTCCAGCACACTTTCAACCTGACTGGCACTCAGAATATCAGCCTGCTCACGGATACAATCTCCCACTCTGCTCATGACCGGATGACGTGTCTTCTCTTCTTTCCCGCCAAGACTCAGATAGATTGCTTTCGTTTTTG
>JAFOIR010000117.1 GCA_017420625.1 Bacillota bacterium | reverse complement strand
TCACCTTTCTCCTCAACCGGCGTGATTTTTGATCACTCGAAGAACCGGATCTGATCCGCCGGTCCTCTCGATATCCGCGCCAAGCAGTTTCAGCTTATTGACCATGCCTTCATAGCCTCGATCGATATAGTTGATATTCGTGACATAGGTTGTTCCTTCGGCAGCCAGACCAGCCAGAACCATCGCTGCACCTGCCCGAAGATCCGTTGCAGCTACTTCGCTGCCAATCAGACGATCGACGCCCTCGATGATCGCAATATGTCCTTCAACATCGATGTTCGCGCCCATTTTCTGAAGCTGTTCCACATAGCGGAAACGGTTGTCTGTTACCGATTCGTTGATCATACTGGTTCCGTTTACCATGGAAAGAAGCACCATCATCTGCGGCTGCATATCTGTAGGGAAGCCGGGGTAAGGAAGCGTTTTGACCTTGGTAGGTTTCAGTCTTCCTCCGCCGATCACGCGGATGGCATCATCCTCTTCCCTGATTCTGATTCCGATTTCTCGAAGCTTGGCGGAAATGGAATCCAGATGTCTCGGGATTACGTTGGTAATCTTGATATCTCCTCCCGTGACCGCACTCGCCACCATATAGGTGCCGGCTTCGATCTGATCGGGAATGATGGCGTATTCAGATCCGTGCAGACGACGAACGCCCCGGATACGGATCGTGTCCGTGCCGGCGCCCTTAACATCTGCACCCATGGAGTTTAAGAAACTGGCTGTATCAACAACATGCGGCTCTTTTGCCGCATTTTCAATGACCGTGGTACCGTGTGCCAGAACGGCTGCCAGCATGATATTGATCGTGGCGCCGACACTGGCGAAATCCAGGAAGATATTCGTTCCCAAAAGCTCGGTGGCTTTCATCTCTATAATGGCTTTCGTTGTTACACTGGCTCCCAGTGCTTCAAATCCCTTTACATGCAGATCGATCGGCCGTACGCCGAAATCGCATCCGCCGGGAAAAGCTACACGGGCATGCTTAAATCGCCCTAAAAGAACACCCAGCAGATAGTAAGACGCACGCATTTTGCGAACGCCTTCGGAATTCGCACAGTCATTGACCATATTTCTGCTGTCGATTCTCAGGGTGTGTTCGTCCAGGAAATCTACCTGAACATGCATATCACGCATGATGGATACCAGATTGGCAACATCTGCTATATGAGGCACGTTCTCCAGCGTAACGACATCGTTCGCCAGAAGAGCTGCCGGAATGATGGCCACAGCCGCATTTTTCGAGCCGCTGATCGCGACTTCTCCCCGCAGCGGATTTTGTCCGCGAATACAAAGCTTGTCCACCTCTACACCTCGTTCGATCACTTGTTTCTCTCTATTACCTATATATAGGTATCTGACATTATACCATATTCCGGGATAATTGCAAATAGTTTTTCTTGACCCCCGGTCCCCGCTAATTGACATCGCCGGTATATCGCATGGTGATCATGCGTCCTGATGAGAGGATCATTGTTTGAACCGGAACGGCAACTGCGGTGTCATCCGTTCCGTTTTTTCCCGTTGAATCGATCACAAACCCATCATAGATATGCTCGACTTCTCCCGGCGTTTCTCTCAGCTCTGTCATTCTCGTCAGTCCCGCATAGAGCATCTCATCTTTGGGAAGCGTGATCAGACTTTTACCTTCTCCGCTGACTTCCCACACCGTCAGAACTGCTGTCTTCACGCCTTCCATCGTCACAAGCAAAGAGATGGAATTGAAATAATAGATTCTCTCATCCGTTAACTGGCGGAAAATAAAACGATATCCGTTGATATCCTGACGCCATTCACTCAAGAAAACATTGCCGAGCCACTGCTCCGCAAAACGGCGTGCCAGCGGCTGCAGCATGGAAAACAAATCTTCCTCACTTAACTCTTCCGGAGCTTTCCATGATCCGATCGCTTCATCCGTATAGGTGATCGTATGAGCCGGTCGATTGGTCAGAAGAGTGATCGTACCGCTGTTATACTGAACTTTCGAACCATAAATATAGGATTTATCAAAACTCTCTTTATCCAGAAATCGTTCCGCCAATCTGTCTACATCAGCGGTCTTCAGCTCCAGCGCGGTAAAACTCGGATTCATTCTGTCCGGAACTTCAGCAAAGCTGACACCATTCTTTTCATAGAGCGAAAGGACCGCGTCCATCTGATCCTGACTTACCCACCGTTCTTTACGGGCTCTTTGCCAGGAGTACAGGAGCAGGAAAAGGTTCAGAAGGAGAAGACTTCCCAGAATCATAAAACGGACTACTCTTCGATTCATCATCCTCTTCCTTTCCTACAGCGCCGGATAATAATATGTCTGATCCGGGCTGACGATCTCCCAGACCAGAAACAGCTGCCCGCGCGTCATCTGATAGGTAAGATGAGGCGGCTCGATCACCTCGACCTGTTCTCTTGCACAGCGATCCATCATTTCTTTCCAGTCATAACGCATCTGACTGACTTCTTTCATCTGGACCGCGCAGACATAGCGCTCATATCGCCGAACTCTGCTGCCGTATACTGTGACGATGATCGGGAAGTTCATGCCCCATTTCTCTCCGATCAGAGGATCCATCGGACAGAGATATCCATCGATCGTATAATCAAAGTAAAAAACCGTTTCCCCGCCGAGCGATTCATATCCGACAAATTTCCAGGAGTAGCCGCTCGAAAGCGCCATATCCTTTCGGATAAAGGCAGCGGCTGCATCATAGGCTTCGGAAAGACTCGTCTCGGTTTTCTCATCTCCGGTCAGGGTCTCCACATAGACGAGATGTCCTTCCGGGGACAGACGAACGGTCATTTTCTCGTTGGAAAGGAGCAGATCATCCTCCAGGTATTTCTCCGTCACCGTATCCGGATAATCGAAGAAACTCATGCCGTAACGTCTCATTCTGAGATCCGTCATTCCTTCGTCCTGCTGGAAGAAAGAACCGATCTGTCCTCTCGCTCCGGAAGCTTTTCCCTCTGCCTTCAGAAATCCGTCACGTTCAAAAACTTCAGGAAAGGCCTGGTTCTGCCAGATATAGTCACTGTCGACGCTTCTCAAAAGATCGACCGTTGTCCCCAATAGCTGCTGATTGCTCTCCAGTGTATAGGAGCCGCCGGAAGAGATGCGAATCGATCGATCTTTGGTATTATAAAAACAGATCCTGACATCTTCTGTCAGGGATCTGGCAGGTACGATCCAAATCTGGTCGAAGGCTCCTTCCGGGAAACGATTCTCCGGTACATCCATCTCAGAGCGAACAGCTTCTGCACTGAGTGAAAAAGGCAGCTCCAGGCAGCAGACGGTACCGAGAAGCGGCAGTTCGCTCTCCTCTTCATCCATCAGAATAGAGGTGGGCAGTACATCATGCATGAGCGACAGGCTCTCAGACAGAAGTGTCATATGATCACCGGTTCCGTCCGGAACACCGACAAATCCTGTCTGTCCCTTGAGTGAAATATAGATGATCTCAGGAGAAATCATTGAAGAGCGGACC
>JAFOIR010000116.1 GCA_017420625.1 Bacillota bacterium | reverse complement strand
GAGATCATCAACCGGCCGACGGTAGAATTTCCGGAGCCCAAGAGAAAACCATACCATATGAAGAAAGGGCAGATGGTTCCGGCGATGGCACCCTTTGGCAAAGGACAGCGCTACAACATCACCGGTCTGATCCATGACGAGTCTGGTTTCCCTACGAATTCCAATGAAGAAGCAGAAAAACTCATCTGGCGTCTGATGCATAAGATCTCCGACAACTATGAAGATATCGTACGAGTCGAACAGGTCGGGATGGAGGATGCGGATGTCGTCATCCTTTGTTACGGCGGTACGATGCGTGCAGCCATCAGTGCCATGGAAGAGGCAAGAAAGAAAGGGATCCGCTGCGGAATCTTCCGCCCGATCACGATCTGGCCATTCCCTGAAAAGGAATTGAAAGAAGCAGCCAAAGGCAGAAAGAAGATCGTGGTGGCAGAGCATAACTTCGGACAGATCGTCTATGAGGCCGAACGGATTGTGAAAGATGACTGTCCCATCCGTTTTGTCGGCAAATACAACGGAACTGTACTCACGCCCGCAGAGATCCTGGCAAAAGTAGAGGAGGCAGAATCATGAGTGTAAACATCGGTGATGTCAAACCGACATCGAAAGAACGCAACATGTCCAGTCTCATCTATAAATATATGCGGCCGGAACATCTGCCGCAGATCTGGTGCCCGGGATGCGGGAACGGAATCATCATGCGCGATGTCGTGCAGGCAATCGATAATCTGGGTCTGCGGCGCAGCAACACGGTCATTGTATCCGGGATAGGATGTTCTTCCCGTGCTGCCGGCTATATGGACTTCAATACCATCCATACGACGCATGGACGAGCGATCGCTTTTGCGACCGGCATCAAGCTGGCCAATCCCGAACTGGAAGTGATCGTGATAGCCGGAGACGGCGATATCTCTGCCATCGGCGGCAACCATCTGATCCATGCGGCCAGACGAAATATCGGACTGACCGTCATCGTGATGAACAACAATATCTACGGAATGACCGGCGGTCAGTACAGCCCGACGACACCTACCGGAGAATTCGGTACGACAGCTCCCTACGGCAACCTGGATCGTTCCTTTGATATCGCAGGACTCGCCTATGGAGCCGGTGCATCCTATGCAGCCAGGGGAAGCGCTTATCATGTACAGCAGACCATTCAGCTGATTCAGGACGGTATCCGCAACCGCGGTTTTTCAATCATTGACGTCGCGAGTGTCTGCCCGACCTATTACGGGCGTAAAAATAAAAAGGGCGATGCCGTTGAAATGATGAGATGGCAAAGAGACAATGCGGTGAGTGTCGAGCAGGCCGCCAGAATGAGCCCGGAAGAACTGAAGGGAAAGCTGGTGATCGGTCTTCTGCATCATATTCAGTACCCGGAATTTACCTTCAAATACACGGAACTGATCCGACAGCTGGCGGAGGAGAGAGAAGAAAATGAGTAAATTGGAAATCAGGCTGGCTGGCAGCGGCGGCCAGGGTGTCATCCTTGCTTCCGTGATTCTGGCGGAAGCCGCGATCCAGGCAGGAAAATATACGGCACAGAGCCAGTCTTACGGACCGGAAGCCCGGGGAGGATCCTGCAAAGCGGAGACGCTGATCAGTGATGAACCGATCGGCTTTACAAAAGTACAGTCCCCTGATTTTCTGATGGTTCTGACCCAGAAATCGCTGGATACCTATACGAAGAAGCTGTCTGAGGACTGTCTCATACTGATCGATGAAAGTCTGCCGATCCCGGAAGATTTCCCATATTCCCGTGTGATCCGGCTGCCTGTCCTTCAGACGGCTAAGGAAAAGGTCGGACGGCTGCAGACGGCGAATATTGTGGCGATCGGGGCAATCAATGAACTGCTCCACTTAACTGACCGGGAAACGATCGAAAAAGCGGTTTTGATGCACATTCCGGCGGGAACCGAAGAGATCAACCGGACAGCACTTCTGGAAGGAGAGAGACTGGTACAGTCTCTGAAAGAAAAGGAAAAGACAGCATGAAGATCCATGAATACCAGGCAAAAGAACTGCTGGGATCCTATGGCGCACCTGTACCCGGCGGTGTGCTGGGTGAGACACCGGGAGAGATAGAGAAAGCTGCCAAAGCCCTGATCGAAACTTCCGGCCGATGCGTCCTGAAGGCACAGGTTCACAGCGGAGGACGAGGCAAAGCCGGCGGCGTGAAAGTGGCTGGCAGCCTGGAAGAGGCAGTTTCAGCCGCCGAAGCAATGCTGGGCATGAAACTGGTGACCAGACAAACCGGTCCGGAAGGCAAAATCGTTCGCAAGATTCTGGTCACCGAAGCAGTCGATGTCGAAAAAGAGTTTTATGTCAGCGTGACCACGGACAGTGAAAAGGCCGGTCTAATGCTGATTCTGTCAGCGGAAGGCGGCACGGAGATTGAAGAAACAGCCAGACTTCATCCGGAAAAGATCGAACAGATCCCTGTCTCGGTGACGGAAGGACTAAAAAAATATGAATGTATCCAGGCAGCAAAAGCGTTGGGACTTACCGGACAGACAGAGGAGGAGCTGGCGGATCTTCTGAAAAAGATGGTTCGGCTGTTCATGGAAAAGGACTGTTCCTTAATCGAGATCAATCCTCTGGTTGAGACAAGGCAAGGACATCTTTTGTGTCTGGATGCCAAGATCAACTTTGATGATAATGCCCTGTACCGTCACCCGGATGTGGCTGCGCTTCGAGACCCTTCAGAAGAGGATCCGAAGGAGAATGAGGCAGCAAAATATGGACTGAATTATATCCGGCTGGATGGAAATATCGGCTGCCTGGTAAACGGAGCCGGTCTGGCCATGGCGACCATGGATATGATCGGGCACTATGGTGCTCGGCCTGCCAATTTCCTTGATGTCGGCGGAAGCGCATCTGTAGAAAAGGTGACGGCGGCCTTTGAGATCCTGCTCTCCGACAGCCATGTGAAAGCCATCCTGGTCAATATTTTCGGCGGTATCATGAAATGTGATGTGATCGCAGAGGGAATCGTCCAGGCAGCCAGGGTCGTTTCACTCCATGTTCCGCTGGTGGTCAGACTGGAAGGAACAAGAGTTGAGGAAGGACGGCGCATTCTGAGAGAATCAGCTCTGCCGATCATTCAGGCATCCGACATGGCGGATGGTGTGAAAAAAGCGGTATCTGCCGCAGTGGGAGGGTAAGCAGCATGAGTATCTGGATCGACAGTGAAACCCGGGTGATCGTTCAGGGAATCACCGGGAAGCAAGGCGCCTTCCATACGGCAGAAATGCTGCATTACGGAACAAAGATTGCAGGGGGTGTCACACCGGGAAAAGGCGGTCAGACTGTGATGGAGGTACCGGTCTTTGATACAGTTCTGGAAGCCAGACGAGCGACCGGCGCCAATGCTTCTGTGATCTTTGTGCCGCCCAGATTTGCCGCGGATTCCATCCTGGAAGCAGCCGATGCCGGAATCGAACTGGTCGTTTGTATTACAGAAGGTATTCCGATTCTGGATATGGCCAGAGTCAAACACTACCTGGAAGGCAAAAAAACCAGGCTCATCGGTCCGAACTGCCCCGGGATCATCACGCCCGGAAATTCCGAAGGAGCCGCCTATGGATGCAAGATCGGCATCATGCCGGGATATATCCATCAGAAGGGTCCGGTCGGTGTCATTTCCCGCTCAGGGACATTGACCTATGAGGTAGTCAAGCAGCTGACCCAGCGAGGAATCGGACAGTCGACGGTCATTGGTATCGGAGGAGATCCGATCCGCGGAACCGGTTTTGTTGAATGTCTGGAAGCCTTTGAGAAGGATCCGCAGACGCGGGCAGTTGTCATGAACGGAGAGATCGGAGGCAGCGGTGAGGAAGAGGCTGCCGCCTATATACGGGATCATATGACGAAACCGGTCGTAGCCTTTATCGGCGGACAGTCCGCGCCTCCCGGCAAACGAATGGGACATGCGGGGGCGATCATTTCCGGAGGAAAAGGAACGGCAGAAGGCAAAATTGCCTCTTTAAGGGCAGCTGGTGTTACGGTTGCCATGACACCGGATATCATCGGTGAGACGATGGCAGAGGTGCTATGCGACCGAGGAATCATCTAATTATTTGTGCTTTGTGCAATTTACAACAATAATACACGTTATTTTGGGGCGTTTGTGACCACATGGTTGCATTCGCCCTAAACGTTTGGGGCGTTTTTTCAGTTTTTTGAAGTCGTCGCCCAGAAGATTTTCGGCTTTTTCGGGCAGCATATCAAATTGACGAGATATCTTCTCCAAAATCTGGTCCAAAATCCCCCAAACACACGATGGTTGTTCTTTTCGTGCTTGCATGGTATAATGCTTTTATCTTTGTGAAGGATTGAATGATCATGATAAAAGTTTACTATAAACGAACAATTGCTCTGCTGCTGGTCTTGAGTCTCAGCGCTTTGCTAATGAGCGGCTGCCGGAAACGAAGTGATTATGACGATGCTTCGGTCAGTGTGCCGGATACATATGCATCGTATGATGTAGGAGATTTTCATTTCCGTTTTGAAGCCGGTTGGGAAAGCACGAACTGGGATGAACTGTCTTCGACGATGGATGGACAGGCGGCACTTTTGGGACTTACAAGCAACATGGCGATCTACTGGAGGATGTACTCTCCCACCACAGCGATCGGGACCGTCAATTATCTTGATTTTGGTTACTTTGAAGTAGGAAAGGAAGTTCAGACCAGCGACCTGGAAAAGTTGATGGAACCGCTTGATGAACAGGCCAGCACACTGAAAAAACTGGGCATCAGCTGTGACGAACTGCAGAAAGCCCGTATCCGAAGTTATAACAAGGCAGAAGTTGAAGCCTTGACGTATTGCTATCTGGTGAAAAATGAATATGTCACGGATGTAGTGCAGGTCGCGCTGATTGCACGGGGAAGCCGTGTTTATACGATCTCGCTGAATGACTTTACCAGCGGCGGCGACACCGCACTGCTGGAACAGCTTTTATCGACACTCACTATCGATGAGCCGGAGAAGTAAATAGATAAACATGATAAGATTATGAAGTACAGGTTTATTCGGCTGTTTGGCTGTTTGCTTTTAGTTCTTGTTTTGTGGGGCTGCTCCCGATCTGGTCTGACCAAGGAAGAGACCAGCATGGAAGCAGAGCTTTCGGATGCAGAAAATACAGGGACAGAAACCGATTCCTCTGAAACGATAGAAGAACCGCAGATAATAGAAGAATCAGAGAAGATAAATCAGGACCCGTTTCAAAAGCCGGAAGGGGTCAGATTTTCATGTTTTAATTATGGCCGGGTCTACTTTCCCATGGAAGAAGAAACGTGGTGGACTTTGGAACAGTATTTTGCGGATCCGGATCCGGCAGCCCCGGAATACTTTGAGACAAAGTTCCGCGGCCAGTCCATCATGGGAGATTATGGACATTCGACAGAGCATTATCCGAGTACTTCGGCCATTCTCGACTATTATCGCAACAGTCAGGAAGACTATGGTTTCCTGGTTGAAAGAGGTACGGATGGTCATGTGGCCGGGTATAGGGAGGATTATCCCGGCCCCTGCAGTGAAGAATTAAGCGAGGAAGAGGCACAGGCGCTGGCTGTGGAATTTGTCAGCGACATTTTTGATCCGGAGGAATATGAGATCAGGACAGAACCAAACATCGGACCTTTAGATACCGGTTTGCAGGAAGACCTGGGCAAGGAGTATTTACTTCGTTATGAGGTATTCTTTGAAAAGCCCATAGAAGATTTATCGATCGATCGGTACATTAAGGTTTCAGTCGCCGGTGACGGGATGGTTTACGGATACGACGAGAAAAATGAACTGGCTTTTCAGACTTATCTGGAAAAATATGGAGAAGAGACTTTGCTTCAGGAAGCAGATATTCTGATGCGCAAAGAAGTACTGGATTATGCGAAGGAAGTATTTAAAGAAGCAGGGATCAAGACGGGGATAATAAGAACTTCTTTAACCATAGGAGGTGAAGGAGAGCTTGTGCTGATGATCTGGAAAGAACAGAGAGAAGACAGCGCATATAAAGAGTTCGACTTTATTATGTTTGTTCGGATACAGAACTAATCCTTGACAAACAGGCCTTTTTAGAGTAACATACCGATATTATCGACTTCGACGAAGAGGAGTACATGTGCCCCTGGCCTGAAAGAGAGGGATCCCTGGCTGAAAGATCCCGGCAAAGGACAGATGGAAGGTCGCTTCTAAGTTCCTGAGATGAAAATCGGTCCGGAGAAGAAACACCGGGCGATTGGTAGTTTCGGGCGGATGATCCCGTTAAAGGTCAGAAAAGAACAAATTAAGGTGGTACCGCGGTTTTCGCCCTTAGGGAGAAGACCGCTTTTATATTGCCGAAAAGGAGAGAAAAGCCATGCAAAATCTGCCGACGACCTACAGCCCGAAGGATCTGGAACCACGCCTCTATAAGAAATGGGAAGAGGGGCGTTATTTCCATGCAGAAGTCCCGAGGAAGGAAAACGGTGAAATCGATTTCTCGAAAAAAGCATTCACGATCGTGATCCCGCCTCCGAATATTACCGGTCAGCTGCATATGGGACACGCGCTGGACAATACGATGCAGGATATCCTCATCCGCTGGAAACGGATGCAGGGATACAATACCCTGTGGCAGCCCGGAACCGATCACGCCGCTATCGCTACCGAGGTCAAGGTCATCCAGAAGATCATTGCCGACGGTCATACGAAGGAAGAGCTCGGCCGTGAGGGATTCCTGAAAGAAGCCTGGGCATGGAAGGAGAAATACCATCAGACAATTCTGAACCAGCTGAAGAAACTGGGTGCTTCCTGTGACTGGGAGCGGACCCGTTTCACCATGGACGAAGGTCTTTCAAATGCTGTTCAGACTGTCTTTATTCGCCTGTATGAACAGGGACTGATCTATCGCGGCAACCGTATTATCAACTGGTGCCCGGTCTGTCAGACCTCTATCTCCGATGCGGAAACGCTTCATGAGGAGCAGCAGGGACATTTCTGGCATCTGAGATATCCCTATGAGGATGGTTCCGGCTATATAGAAGTGGCCACGACCCGTCCGGAGACGATGCTCGGCGATACCGCTGTAGCTGTCCACCCCGGCGATGAACGCTATAAAGATGTGATCGGAAAGATGGTCATTCTTCCGCTGGTCGGCCGCCGGATCCCTGTCATCGAGGATCAGTATGTCGATAAGGAATTCGGAACCGGTGCCGTGAAGATCACGCCGGCTCATGACCCGAATGACTTTGAAGTGGGTCTTCGCCACAACCTGGAGCAGATCAATGTTCTGACGGATGATGGCCATATCAATGAAAACGGCGGCAAATACTGCGGACTGGATCGTTATGAAGCCAGACGAGTCATCGTGGAAGACCTGAAAGAACAGGGATTCCTGACCGGCATCGAAGATATGACGCATGCTGTCGGTACGCATGACCGCTGCCATTCGACCGTTGAACCGATGATCAAACCGCAGTGGTTCGTAGCGATGGATAAGCTGAGAAAACCGGCAATCGACGTCGTTCGTGAGGACAAAGTTCGCTTCGTTCCGAAACGGTATGAAAAGATGTATTTCAACTGGATGGAAAATCTGCACGACTGGTGCATTTCCCGTCAGCTCTGGTGGGGACACCGGATTCCGGCTTATTACTGTCAGGATTGCGGCAACATCCTTGTCAGCCCCGAGGCCCCGAAAGCCGGTTGCAAGTGTGAGAAGTGCGGTGGTGAAAACTGGCTGCAGGATCCCGATACGCTGGATACCTGGTTCAGTTCTGCGCTCTGGCCTTTCAGTACCCTTGGCTGGCCGGAAAAGACAGATGAACTTCAATATTTCTATCCGACGGATGTGCTGGTCACAGGCTATGACATCATCACCTTCTGGGTGAGCCGTATGGTCTTTTCTGCGCTGGAATATACTGACAACATTCCCTTTAAAGATGTTCTGATCCACGGACTTGTGCGCGATGAGCTGGGAAGAAAAATGAGTAAATCCCTGGGCAACGGTATCGATCCGCTGGAGGTCATCGATCAATATGGCGCGGATGCGCTGAGATTGATGCTCGTCACCGGCAATGCTGCCGGCAACGATATGCGTTTCTACTGGTCAAAGGTTGAAAATGCCCGCAACTTCGCCAACAAAATGTGGAACGCCAGCCGGTTCATCCTGATGAATCTGGATGAAGAACTGCCAAAACAGATGGATCCGAAAGCACTTGAAGCCGCCGATCGGTGGATCCTTTCCAAGTGCAATAATCTGGCAAAAGAAGTGACCGAGAATCTCGATCGCTATGAGCTCGGCGTGGCAGCTGACAAACTGACCGGGTTCCTCTGGGAAGAGCTGTGTGACTGGTATATTGAAATGGTCAAGCCGCGTCTTTACAATAAGACTCAGGAAGGGGCTGCTTCGAGAACAGCAGCACTCTGGACGCTTAAAAAGGTGCTGGTTGACGGTCTGAAGATGCTGCATCCTTATATGCCGTTCATTACCGAAGAGATCTACAGCTATCTGATGCCGGAAGAAGCGACGATCATGTACGCAGCCTGGCCGGTATTTGATGAAGCGATGAACTTCCCGGCGGAAGAGGATGAAGTGGAACGGATGAAAGAAGCGATCCGCGGCATTCGGAATATCCGCACGCAGATGAACGTAACGCCCAAGACGAAGACCGATGTGATCATCGTATCTTCCGATGAGAAGGTTAGGGATATTTTCAGCCGCGGTGCCGGATTCCTTTCTCCGCTGGCTATGGCAACCAAAGTCAGCGTTCAGGCAGATGATGCCGGTATCAGCGAGAATGCAGTCACGATTCCGATCCGTGATGCAAAAGTAAGGATCCCGCTGGAGGAGCTGGTCGACTTTGCAGCAGAAAAAGAACGTCTGCTGAAGGAGAAAAAGCGTCTGGAAGGAGAACTGAAGAGAGTTTCCGGTAAACTTTCCAATCAGGGATTCCTGGCGAAGGCACCGGCAGCGGTAATCGAGGAAGAAAAAGCCAAACAGGTCAAATATCAGGCTCTGATGGATCAGGTAGAAGAATCGCTTGCAAAGCTTGGATAATTGACCGATGAATACAAAAAAAGCAGAGACTTGGTGTTCTCTGCTTTTTTTGTGGTTGTTATGATAAATATGTCAAGCCATTTTATGTGTTAATTCTGGCTGGACTGCAAAGTGGATGTCTGTTTTGACTGGAAGCGTTCCCAAACTTCGTTTGCGATTCGCTGACGTTTATTTACGTAGGGTTTGGCTTCTTTGTTTTTTACTGGACGACGATGATAATCGGCATACAGAAAATCTAAGACCAAATTTGCCTGTACATCCTCAGCTAACAGAAGCGCATGGCTGAACTTCTTATCCATGATGTGACCCTCCTTATTCAGAATTTTGGCAAGGACGTTATTGACTTTCTCTTGACCTTGCGATATTATTATCCTACAGAAATCAAAGAAAATATATACAAAAACTCTAAATAACTATAACAAAACTACAGATTCGGGAGGGAAAAGATGGCAAAACATACGATGACCGTCCTGGCGGACGGTTCTGAACAGGTCTTCTATAATGATCCCACATACCCCGTTTATGCCAGTCAGGGCAAGCTTTCCCGCATTCCACGAATGAAAGTGATTCACCACTGGCATGATGATATGGAATTCATCTGTGTTCAGAAAGGACATATGATGTATTCGGTTAATGGGGAGCATGTCCGTCTGGAGGAAGGGGAAGGGATCTATGTTTCACCGAGACAGGTTCACCGGAACTATTCGGAAGACGGAACAGACTGTATTTACACTGCAGTACTGATCAATCCTTCGGTTTTTCGCAGCCGCTTTCAGGTTGTCGAAACCGCAGTCCAGGACCTGTTTCGAGGGGACAACTGCGATTATGTTCATCTGAAACCAGATGTTGCCTGGCAGAAGGAGCTGATGGAACTGATTATCAAAGCAAAGCCGCTCATCTTCCGGAAAGATGACAACCGGTTTCTTCAGATCATGAGCGTTGCTTATGATATGCTTTATCTGCTGACGGAGAACATGCCCAAGGCAGCTGAAGGTCATCGGCCTGATCGCCGGATTCCGACGCTTCGGGATATGGTCAACTATATTCAGACTCATTATGCAGAAAAAGTAACGATTGCAGATATCAGTCATGCCGGTAAGGTGGGTTCCAGTACCTGCTATGATCTGTTTAAAAGACATCTTGACACGACACCGCAGAATTATCTGATGGCCTATCGGTTGGAGAAGTCGCTGGAACTTCTGAACAATCCCGGCCTTTCTATCACGGATATAGCGTTTGCAACGGGGTTTGGCGGAGCCAGCTACTTTACAGAGTGTTTCCGTAAGCACTATCATCTGACGCCTTCTGCCTATCGTATCAAAATACAGGAAGAACTGGGAGCTGCTGGTACATGAGTATAGTCTGGATCGAGGGGATCGGCGAAATAACACTTGTCCGAAGTTCGAGACGGCGTACCGTCGCTGCCCAGATTTGTCCAGACGGCAGCGTCAGGGTACATGCACCGGGTTATTATCCGAAAGCGCTGATCAAAGACTTTCTGATGCGGCGAAGAGACTGGATCATTCTCAATCAAAGGAAGATCATACAAAAAAACTCCCTGCAGGATCAGCAGGGAGAGGAAAAATATCTGGCATTGACTGCAAGGTACGGAAGCGGGAAAAAAGCCATCGAGGATATGCGTAGAAGAACCAGAGAGATTCTTTCTGAAAAAGTTCCGCTGTATGCAGAAAAAATCGGCGTATCCTACGGAAAGGTCAGCGTCCGTGCAATGAAAAGCCGTTGGGGGAGCTGCAGCATGAAAGGAGATCTTTCCTTTAATATACTGCTGTGTGAACTCCCGGAAGAGGTAACCGGTTATGTCATCATTCATGAGCTTTGCCATCGCGTTCACATGGATCATTCAGCACGCTTCTGGCAATTGGTCGGAAGGTACGATCCGGCCTTTCAGGAACATCGCCGGTATCTGAAGGATCACGGAACTCAACTGATCACAACCCTTGAAAAACTGAAGGCAAGCGATTAGAACAGGCTGATCAGATGCGGAATCACATAAGTAAAGAGGCTCATGAGGGTCAGTGCCAGGAATACACCCAGACACATAGCCGGAAATGCCTTTTTGAACTTGATTCCCAGCATACTGGCAATCAGTCCGCCTGTCCAGGCACCGGTTCCCGGAAGCGGGATCCCGACAAACAGCACGAGCCCCCAGAACTCTGCCTTTTCTACTTTATCAGCTTTTCCCATAGCTCTTTTTTCAAGCTTTTCCACCATTGGTCGGAAAAGCTTTGTTTTTTTGAGCCAGGTGAAGATCGGTGTAATAAACCACAGAATAAAGGGAATCGGCAGAAGATTGCCTACGCTGCAAAGAATGGCGGCACGAAGATAGGGAATACTCATCAGCCTGGCGGCAATCAGACCGCCTCTTAATTCCAGAATGGGAACCATAGATATAATAAAAACGATCACATCATTGGAGACAAGGCCTCCCAATGTGTTTTGAAACCACTGAATCAGGGTATCCTGCATACATTCACCTCAGGTATGTTGTTATTTTACTGACCGGCAAGCGGCGGAATAAAGCGAAGTCTTCGACCTGTCCTGTCATAGAGCCATCCGTCCCGGGATGAGAAGAACCGGTTTTCAGGATCGACTTCAAAAGCAGCAATCTCCAGATGCTTGAAAGCATCTTCTCCGATATGCCAAAGCTGCGGACCAAGTACCAGTGTAAGAGAAGGATCATCCGGACGAAGGTCTTCCGCGACCGGGATTTCGCGGACTCGATGGAACAGTTTATCACCAAGATAGGAAATCGTCAAGGGCAGACTGATCCTTGTGATAGAAGTATAAGCAAAAGCCTGATCGCCGATATAGGCAAGACCTTCCTGGAACTGAACGTTCTTCAAGAGTTTATTGTTGGAGAAAGCCCGCTCTTCAATACGGACAAGACTGGATGGAAAACCGATCTCTTCGAGTGAGACACACGAAGCAAAGGCATAGGGTCCAATGGTCCGAAGTGTTTCCGGAAGGGAAAGTTCCGTGAGTTTGGACGAACCTTCAAAGGCATGTTCCGCAATGGTTCTGACACCCCACGGAATCTCCAGCCGGGTGAAGAAACCGCCTGTTACAGCGTAAGGCCCGATGGATTCGATGCCGGCTGGCAGAAGAAGTGTTCCGTCCACCGGAGCGGAGGGAAGCAGGAGCAGGGTTTTTCCGTCAGCGGAGAAGAGGGCTCCGTCACGGACCAGATAGGTTTCGTTTTCTTCCAGCTGGATAAACCCTTCCGATAAAGGCAGACAGTCCATCGCCTGTGGAGAAACATAAGCAAGGTCGGCCGATACGGGAATGGCGCTCACCTGGGAAGGCAAGTGTTTTCCGATATACTGAAGATGTGATGGAAGGGTGAATACGCCATCGCCCTTGTGCGCAGGCAGTGCATCATCCGCAATGATCCGAAGGGAATCAGGAAGGATCAGATCCTCCGAAGCAAGATAGGAATTCTTCAGGGATTTTCGGCTGAGCACTGTGACGGTATCCGGAAGGATCAGGTGCGAAAGCGGTTTTGTCACCAGGTTTTTGCGATCGAGATCCAGATCGTAGTAAGTACCATAGGAGACATATTCGATAGGGTCTTCGCCTCCGCCGATGACCGTGACAGGTTTGCCGCCGATCAGATCAGGAATGGTCAGGGATTCATCCTCGCCAAGATAAAGCAGAACCGCTGCATGATCTTCATAGACGCGGGCATAAAGAACGCCCCCAGGCGTAGAAACCTTGAGAATTTCGTAATTTCCCGCACTCTCCTGATCCCAGGTGATCCCGGCTTCTTCCGCATATTGCTGTGCATAGGACCCAAGCGGTACATGAAAAACAAAGTTTTTCAGATCCAGCGGAAGATTGCCGCTGATTAGGTTGAGACTTGCAGGGAAGACCAGATTGAGGCGGGAAGGCAAAGAACCTGTTTTAAGGTCAAGCCGATGATCTAGCAAAGACCAGTCGAAGGACGTGACCCCATCCGGGATGATATAGACCAAAGAAGCATCCGTTGCAAAACTGACGATCGAATCGCCGGCTTTTCCGGTCAGATGACCGCTCTGATCCGAATAGAACGGGTTTTCTTCATCAACACGAAAGCTCTTGACAGAAAAAACGTCGAAAGCGCCGGCGCCGACACTGTGAACATGAGCGGGAATCCGGATGAGAACCGGAGTAGCTTTTTCTGGCGAAAGGGAATTCGTTTGTGCGCCAAAGGCCTGCTGTCCGATGATTTCCAGACTTTCCGGAAAGAGCGGCTCTGAAAGGTGACAGGCAC
Organism: Bacillota bacterium; assembly: GCA_017420625.1. Next base: position 1,940 of record JAFOIR010000116.1, on the reverse strand, counting down.
CAAAAAATGCATAGCTCCCGATCGTTTTCAGACCTTCCGGAAAGATGATTTCCTGAAGACTGGATTCATAGAAAGCACCGCAGGCAATCTCTTTTGTTCCTTCCGGAATCCGGAAGGAACCGGTACGTGCGGACGGATAGGCAAGCAGGATCTTTCCGGTTTCATCAAAAAGGGCACCGTCTTTGATCTGATATCCGCGGGAATCTTTGCCTTCGATGGATTCAAGCTGAAGACAGCCTGTAAAAACACCGGTGCTGACCTGATCAAGGCTTCCCGGAAGATTGATCGTTCTCAGACTGCTGCAGGAATCGAAACAGGCTTTTCCGATCGTTCGGATGCTTTCAGGAAGAAGAACTTCTTCCAGACAGGTGCATCCTGCAAAAGCGCTGGTACCGATCGAAGTGACACCTTCCGGAATCCGGATCGAAAGCAGCGATTCGCAGCCGTAAAAAGCCTGAGCGCTGATCTCTTTAAGCGAAGAAGGAAGTTCAATTGTTTCAAAAAGTGGAACAGATGATGCATCTCCAATAATATAGGGAGAAAGAGATCCGACGCCCAGGGAGGTTACCGGCAAAGAGTCCACAGATTCAGGAACAGTCAGATGAAGATCTGATCCGTCATAATGGGACAGTTCAGCGTGATCTTCGAAAAGACGGAAAGTCATCTGTCCTTCCGGCGTGGGGATGACCTGCTCGTAATAATATTTTGAAGAGGCTTTGACCAGTTCGCTGGCATAGCGTTCACCGTTCAGGTCTTCCAGAACCAGCTGCAGAACGAAATCACCGGCAAACTCAGACAGAGAATGTCGACTGAAAGAAAAAGAATGATCAAACGGGACGATCACCGTATTGGAAAGATAGTCATGTTCCTCCCATTGATGGAAAGGAAGAAGATTTCCTGAAAGATCACGGGAAGGAATCGACTCGTCGAAGGAATAGAAAACCCCTTCCCAGGTGGAAAGATCCACGGTATCCTTACTGCCAAGCTCCGCTTCTTCCCCGGATGATGAGATGTTGCCGAGGCTCAGCTGCCCGCTTGAAGGATCCAGACTGACCAGGACCGAGACAGGTTCTGTCTCGGTATCCATGATTCGAAGGAAGGGATTCTGATCGCTGATAAGACCTGCATTGATCGTTCGATAGCTTTCGCGTCTGGCGTTTTGCTCCAGCTGGATCATGGGCCAGATCTCAGAGGAGGCATCGTCACTGTCCAGACAGAAGATAGTGGGATCATGCGGGATATGGAGAACATCGTCAAAGTCGGGACGAATGCGAACTTCTTCGAGAAGCGGCTGGTAGGAACCGTCTCCCAGATACTGAAGGACATTATAGTAGGCAAAAGCCAGCTGCTCTGATTGTTCCTGTGTCAGGGCATACTGGTATTCTTCGCCGTCTCTTAGTAGTGTGCCGATCGACCAGTCATGACTTTTGGCATAGAGCCAGTCATCTGTCATCTGATCAAGAAAGCGGGTATATACAGGGGAAGCATATTTGACATAGGAGTCCTTCAGCTTTTCATATTGTCCCTTGTTGTGGCAGGGATAGTAAAGTGTCAGGCCACCGGCTTCCGGGACGCTGGAGGATTGATGAACGACAAGCTGAGACAGAAAATCCAGACAGGCGCCGGCTTCTTCCGGATAGATCGTCTGAAGATGAACAAGCAGATCTTTAAGATCCACCAGATCGTAGCTGTAAAGACCGGAAGAACGGCTCTCGACCATGCCGAAGGTCTTGGAATCGAGACGATTTCTGGTGAGACTCGGAAGATTTCCTTCCTGAAGACCTTCGTTCATCCGGACGAACAATGATTCCAGCAGACGGGAAAAAGCGCGCAGATCGGAGAGGCTGATCAGAGAAAGCGTGGTATCGGGATCATAACTGTCTGTGCGCTGTGAGTCATAATAGGCGCCGTAATGATCCACAATGGAACGGCCGATCCGG
>JAFOIR010000115.1 GCA_017420625.1 Bacillota bacterium | reverse complement strand
TTCTCCGGCGGAAGATCCATGAGTGCGCGTCCCAGAAGATACGCTTCTTTCTCGTGTCCGGTACCGGCACCGACCAGCGCAACGCTGTCCACTTCCGCAAGAAGAGAATCGGAAAGTACAGCCGATTCGAAATCGATTTTACTTCCGTCTCCCAGTTCCTGATAGGCACTTTCAAAATACCGGATGCTGGAAGGGGCATTGCTTCCGTCAATCACCATCATCCCTGCATCCTGCCACTCAGTAAAAGAGATCTGTCCGTTCGGGTAGTTTTGATAAAACGCTTGTGTATTTTCATAGACATGCCGCAGGATCCGGATCGCTTGCTCGATTTTTTCCTCATCGATCCTTGGCTGTCCGGATTCCAGATCGATCCACAGTGCACCGGAGGAGATCAGCCAGTTTTCCAGTAAAGCACCCGGTCCTCCGACCCGTCCACGGAAAACGGCATTGCCATCCATGGGATCCTTCCGATACGCTTCGATGCTGTCCTTTTCACCGATCACAAAGGGAATATGGATCGTCAGCGGCAGCAGCATTTGCTGACTTTCAATCACGCCAACATCCATAACACCCGGAAAATAGTCTGATGATTGGAATTCTCCGGAAGATTTCTCGATTGTCAGAAACAGATCGAGTGGATAGATCTTCCCTTCCATCATCAGTTTCCGTCCATCCAGAATCCTATCCCGTTCCCGGCTTTGGATCAGCAGAAGGTCCGGCATACCACTTTCATCGATCTCTTTTGCGAGTGCTTCTTCCGATGCAAAAACCCTCGTGTTGATCTGGATGCCTGAATCGATCAGTGGTTTGGCTCCTTCGATCATGGCATCAAAGATGACCTGATCATCCTTATGATACCAGACGGACAAAAGGGTCTTCTCCTCTGATGGCTCGAGCGACGCATCTGGTGGAAAGTGCTTGGCCAGCCAGATCCCACAGACACCGAAAAGGATACAGACACTCACGATCACACCGATTCGAAGAGCCACGTGGCTGCCGTTGCAATAGAATCTTTGTTTCACTTTTTCCTCATTTTATCTTTTGTTTGACATATTCGATCAGATCCTGATCCGCAATCGGTCGGATCTGTACTTTCAAAGCCCAATCTTCCAGCTGTGCTTTCACCTCTTCATCCAGGGGCATACGGGTAAATGTCTGGGCATTGATCTTATACTTAGCACCATAATCCTCGGTGAGAAGCGTCAGTTCCTCCTCGAACACTTTCCGGCTCACAGGACCAATGATGTTGGCAAAATCACCGATCGTAATGCCGATCCATGTCCTGGCAGGTATTTCCATCAGCGCTCTTAAGACCTGATAGGCTGCCCCGGGAACTTCACTTTCACTGCTGATCAGTCCGGCGATGTTGGCACTTGCACCATAACGATCCAGATCTGCCATATCCGGAAAGAAAACCAGCGAGGTTTCTTTATCTAAAAGATCCCGATAAGCGCTTTGCCAGTATCTGGCCTGATGAGGCAGGTTGAGATTGGGCGTTGCCATCAGATAAGCGTCATCCAGCGTATCCATCCGATCAGAATTTTTGATCGTTCCGGCTGCTTCAATGTCCTGCTTCAGCAGAGAAAAATATTCTCCCATCTTTGCAAGTCCTGCTTCATCTGCCTGGATCTCTCCGCTCACCGGATCCTTTTTCAGAACACCGGTCTCTGAAAGAATCTCCGTGTAAAGAATTTCCAACGTTGGCGCCATGATCATGGTAGGCCAGGTCACCATCCGGTAAGTCTCATTCAGACGATTCTGCTCCATCAGCAGTGTATCAACAAGATCTGAAAGATTCGCACGGACATGCCCACCTTGGCTGATTTCCTTCAGTCCCGAAGATTCGATCTTATCAAACGTGGTCACACCAAAATAGGTGCTGACTGAAACCGGCAGGTAAACCAGCTTTCCTCCAACCTCTCCTGCATCGAACACACCCTGAAAATATTGTTCCTCCTGAAGAAGACCTGCATTCTTTTCCTGTTCGACCCAGGGACGAAGATCCAGAAGCTTTCCATCCTCCGTCATCGTGCGGATATTCAGTGACCCACTGAGATAACCGATATCCAGCACCAGAAGATCCGGCATTCCACTGTTTTGAATTTCCGTTTCCATCTCAGCATAACTGGAAAACTCATGAATGTCCAGCACAATCTCTTCCGGCAGTGCTTCCTTGGTCAGAGAAAACATGGTCCGGATCTCGTCCGGCTGAGAAACATAATAAACTGTCACGGTCCCTGTTTGCGCCTCAGGCTCACTATCCAGCTCTGAGCTTTCGTTTATCCCCTCGCCGGAGGATGCCTCCTGCTTCTGACATCCACAGGCCATCAGCGCCAGAATAAGCAGCAGAATGATGAGTTGATACCCCTTCATTTTTCTCATGATATTTACCTCCCGAGAATAATCTCAGGTTTATTCTATCATGGAAAAGGCAGCAAAAAACCGACCGGCAGGATCTCATCTGTCCCACCGGTCGGTATTTCTGTCTTACTGGCTGTTTTTCCATCGACGGATCAGCGCTTCCTTCACTTCGCTCACCCGCCGGCGACTGATAGTCCGAACGGTCCCGTCCCGAAGATAGAGTTCTCCGGTTCCCATCCGACTGATCTCATCCAGGTTGATCAGTTCACTGGGCGATACTTTGATAAAGCGGTCCTGATCCATTTCCGCCAGCAGTTCTGTCAGGCCCCTTGGATCGGTCAGCACACGTCCGTCAGTGAGGTGCAGCGACAGCTTTCTTTTTTCTCTCTCCACCCAGCTGATCTCTTTGGTATAGATACGGCAGATCGTACCTTCATGATGCAGGATCAGTGCCATATCCTGATGCTGATTCTGATAATCGATGGCAGAAAGAATGGCTTCCGGAAGTTCTTCTTCCATCCGGCTTTTCACCACATACCGAAACGCCCGCACATGATAGCCTTCCTTCATCCTTTCCTCGTGAGAAGTCAGAAAGATGATGAGTGGATCCCTGTATTTATCCTGAAGACTCCTGGCGATCTCAAATCCGCTTGGACCTGGCATTTCCACATCCAGCAGGAAGATCGGTAATTCCAGATCTTCGGGAAGTGCCCGAAAAAGCTGCTGTCCGTTTGAAAAGCATTCCACCTTCATCGTCAGAGCAGGATCTTTCGTCTGCCTGATGGAAAGAAGGATCTTTTGCACCTCTTCCCTTATCCTTTCGAGGCTTTGCTCCTCATCCTCGCAAATCCACAGTTTACGCATTTTCCCTCTCAAAACCACACGCCGCCGTCTTCATCGATCGTGAAGATAACTGCATCCGTCAGGTAGTAATCATTGTAGATGTCGTCGATGCAGAACATATAATAGTAGTCACCGGGCTCCAGCAGATCATAGTAGATCTCCAGCGTGCCCTTGACCTTGAACTCCTCGCCCATATAGGCGCCTTCTTCGAAATCATCAGCGGTATAGCTGTAATAACGCGGGATGATCACATCGCCGTCCTGCAGTTGGATCAGGTTTCTGCCGGCTGCGCCAGAATCATCGATACCTTCCCAGACGCCTTCGACGACGACTGACCAGTCGCTGTTCTGCCGAAGCCGAAGGAACATCTGCTCACCGTTGTAGTAAATCGGTGAAGTATAGATCGTATAATTCTCTTCCGACTGAACGATATAGGTCGCCAGATTCTGCCCATCCGGGAGCGACAGCCAGTAACCGTCCATGTTGTCGGCAAACTCACCGCTGTCCCAGTCAGCATAGATGTCATAGGTCTCGCCAAGCTCGATGAAATCCTTCTCATCCGCGGACATTTCGAAGACATAGGCATAAACGTCTGCGGTATAGGATAAGCCCGAGTCATCCAGAACAAAATAGTAATAACCTTCCTCATCAAACTGAGGTTCGACCTCGAATGTGATCAGCGGGCTGTTGCCGGTCTCTTCCAGATCATCCGCATAGGCGAAGTAATCTTCATAGGGATAATAGTCTTCGTCCCAGTAATCTTCGTAATCATCATAATCTTCGTAGTCGTCATTATCATCCCAGTCTTCCCACAGCCAGTTCCAGAAGCCGTCCTCATCGAACCAGGTGTCATCCTGATATTCTTCTTCAGAAGCGGTCAGTACACCTCCCTGCGCCTGCCTGTCGACGAAGGAAAGATAGTAAGGGCTGATACAGATCTCCGAGAAGGTTTTCAGTTCCGAAGAACCCTGGACTTCCAGCGGATAATACATAGCGAGTCCACAGGAAGAACGATGGATCGATCCGCTGACTTTATACGCCACACAATTCTCCAGAGCTTTCAGCACGTCCTCTGTCCCTGTTCCGTATTTGCCGCACGCACGGATAATGCCGGCAAGATCCACCATGTTCGTATAGCCTTCCGACTTGTTGTTGCCGCCGAAATTGTCAGCGCTTTCGATGCCGCGGACCATGTCGCTGAGTTTCGAAACCTCTGCTCCGGCATCATAAAAACCGTGCGCAAAAGTATTGAAACGAATGAGAAAATCGTCGACTTTTTGAAGATCGATAACGGAAAGCGTTGCCAGATCCATATCGCCGTCGGTTTGACAGGCTTTCATGAAGCTGTCACAGATGATTTTTCCGAGTGCCAGACCATCTGCTTTGGGATTGGACGAAAGGTATTTTCCGATCGCTTCATAATCCCAGCCGCCGCCCGGTTCAGTTTCTACAGAAGCGATCATATAATCCGCATAGGAAGCCAGAATGTTGGCCGCTTCAATCGTTCCCATCAGGCAGGCATCAAAACCGATAAATTCAAACCGATCGGTCATCTTGGAAAAAACAGAATGAAGGGCCTGATTGATCTCGGGAAGCAAAAGCGAATCATCCTGTTCCAGTTCATCGAAACACACACCGGTGATTGATCCGCCGCCATGATTCCAGAAGATCACACCCATATGTTCTGCCGGATATTTATGGACACCCCAGTCAAGAAAGTCGATCAGTGTAGCGATTCTTCCCATACCGCAGCGGGATACTTCTCCTACCTTGCTGATCTGTCCGTCTTTTATCAGAAAGCGCATATTTTTGCTTCTGTCGAAATAGTCTCCTCCGCGCGTATCGGTTCCGCCGGTCTCCACGACAAACTGAACCTTGTCAGATGACATTCCCTTTTTCATCTCTTCCATATCGCCGCTTCCAAGACTGCCCTGCCAGAAGTCCGATTCCAGATCCGTTCCGCATAGGTAAACGAAAATGGTCCAGGTACCTTCTTCACCCATGGGAGTGATCGTACTAAGCTGGGGACGCTCGATCAGCATCTGTCCGGTTTGCTCCGATACCTGCATGGAAAGCCCCTCTGAAGTCGAGGTAGCAGAAGATTCAGACTGTGAACTTTCGTGTCCATGCTGAGAAGATGCATGAGAACTGCTCTCATCTTCCCAATCATCATCCCAGTCATCTTCCCAATCTTCATAGTCCCACTCATCTTCCCAGTCTTCATCATCGTAAAGTATATCTTCAATGATTCCACAGCCGGAAAGCTGAACCATCAGGGCAACAATTAATAATAAAGCCAGAATTCGTTTTTTCACGCTGCACCTACCTTTCCATTTGGCATGATAACACAACATTTTACTCTTGACAAATTTATTTTTTTCCTTCAAAGTATGGATGACTCTATTGGAAAGGAATTTTCTATGTCCATACAAAAAAGCAAAAAGCCATCGATCGATATGACCGTCGGCAATCCCATCCGTCTGATGGTACTTTTTGCGATCCCCATGTGGATCGGCGGTGTATTTCAGCTCATGTACAACATGGTCGACACCATCGTTGTCGGCCGCTTCGTCTCCACAGATGCACTGGCTGCCATCGGTGCGACATCCAGTACGACCGCTTTCATCCTTTTCCTCGGCAATGGTGTCACCAACACACTGTCTATCATTGTTTCTCAGGCAGAAGGCGCCAGGCAGGCTGAAAAACTAAAGAAGGTCGTCGCGCATGCTGCATATCTGGTCGTTGCTGCAGGTATCTTTCTGGGACTGGTCAGCTTCCTGATCGCAAGACCCTTGATGCAGCTTCTCGGCACGGATCCGCTCATCATCGATGATTCTGTTACCTACATCCGGATCGTTTCCGGCCTTACCATCGCCCAGATGTGCTACAACGGCTCTGCCGCGATTCTGCGTGCGATCGGCGATTCCAGAACGCCGCTTTATTTCCTGATCTTCAGTTCTGTGATGAACATCGTACTGGATCTTGCTTTTGTACTGGGTCTTAATGCCGGTGTTGCCGGCGTTGCCTGGGCAACGATTCTTTCTCAGCTTCTGTCCGGTATTCTCTGTATCAGCTATATGATGAAGAAATATGAGCGTCTTCGTCCGAACCGATCAGCGTGGAAATATGATCCTTCTCTGATGAATGAGTTTATCCGCATCGGGCTGCCGCTGGTCGTTCAATCCGTGATACTGAACATCGGTATGTTCGTGATCACAGCTGTCATTAACTCCTTTGGAAAGGATATCATGGCAGCCTATACGATCGGTTCTCGCGTGGAGCACCTTGCAACCGTGACCTTCTCGAATATCGCCTTCTCCTTCTCGGTCTTTTCCGGCCAGAATTTCGGTGCGCGCCAGTTCGACAGGATCCGCAGCGGTTATTTCAAAGGTTC
>JAFOIR010000114.1 GCA_017420625.1 Bacillota bacterium | reverse complement strand
TGAAAAAAGAGACCAAGCGTCTGATGGCAGAAGGCTATCCACAGCCCAAGCTGACGGTCATTCTCGTGGGAAATGATCCGGCTTCGGAGACATATGTGCGCAATAAAATCAAAGCCTGTGAAAAGGTGGGTGTTGAATCTCAGCAGATCCTGATGGATGCATCTGTCAGTGAAGAGACCCTCCTTGCCGAGATTCATAAACTGAATGAAGATCCTTCTGTCAATGGAATCCTGGTTCAGCTGCCTCTTCCTAAACACATCAGCGTCGATGCTGTGATCGAAGCGATTGATCCAGCCAAGGATGTTGATGGATTCCATATTCAGAATGTCGGTTCATTGACCGTGGGAGATGGGAAGGGCTATGTTCCCTGCACACCCGGCGGCGTGATTGAACTGCTGAAACGTTCTGATATTCCGATCGATGGAAAACAGTGCGTCGTTGTTGGAAGATCCAATCTGGTTGGAAAACCGGCAGCTATTCTGCTTCTTCGGGAGAACGGAACGGTTACAGTTTGTCATTCCCATACAAGCAACCTTCATGAGATCTGTCGTTCAGCCGATATTCTGGTTGTTGCGATCGGAAGAGCGCATTTCCTGTCCGGCAGCGATATCAAGGAAGGGGCAACCGTGATCGATGTTGGGATCAACAGGACAGAAGAAGGCTTGGTTGGCGATGTTGATACCGAAAGCTGTATGGGAATCGCCGGAGCGATCACCCCTGTTCCGGGCGGTGTCGGTCCTATGACGATTGCTATGCTGATGAAAAATACACTCGCGGCTTACCGCGTACAGAATCATATTCAATGAAAAGAAAAGTAGCATTTGCATCCTTAGGCTGTGATAAAAATACGATCGATTCGGAGATCATGCTCTCGCTTCTGACCGATCACGGCTATGAGATAACCAAAAATGACGAAGAGGCAGAAGCTGCCGTCGTCAATACCTGTGCTTTTATTCAGGATGCACAGGAAGAAGCGATTCAGACCATCATAGAGATGGGGGAATACAAGAAAACGGGTGCTCTGAAGGCACTGATCGTGACCGGCTGCCTGGCTCAGCGATATGCCGATGAGATGTTCCGGGAAATGCCGGAAGTTGATGCTGTTGTAGGCACAGGCAGTTATGAGAGGATCGTGGAAGTACTGGACAGAGTCCTTGAACAGAAGGAAAAGGAAGTAAAGGTCGTCGATCCGCTGGACAAAAGACCGATCGGTTATCAGAAGAGAACGCTGATCACACCAGGTTATTATGAGTATCTGAAGATCGGACTCGGATGTGATAATCATTGCACTTACTGCATCATTCCAATGCTTCGCGGACCGTACCGCAGCAGACCTAAAGAGGCTGTTCTTAAAGAAGCACAGGATTTAGCGGATGCGGGTGTCAAGGAAGTCATGATCGTAGCACAGGATATTACCAAATACGGTACAGACTTCGATGATGATTACCGGCTGCCGGATCTTCTGAAGGATCTGTGTCAGATCGATGGAATCGAATGGATCAGATTGCTGTACTGTTATCCGGAAGATGTCACAGATGAACTGATCGATGTAATGGCCTGCGAAAAGAAAATCCTTCCTTATATCGATATCCCGATCCAGCATTGCGCTGATACTGTCCTGAAACGGATGAACCGCAAACATAACCGGAAAATGCTGGAAGATCTGCTTCAAAAGCTTCGCGGGAAGATGCCCGAGATCACGCTTCGCACGACGCTGATCACTGGTTTTCCCGGGGAGAGCGAAGAGGAATTCGAAGAGATGTTGTCTTTCGTTGAATCGGCAAGATTTGATCGCCTGGGCGTGTTCATCTATTCCTGTGAAGAAGGGACACCGGCTGCCAGAATGAAGGATCAGATTCCGGAGGAGATCAAGGAAAGACGAAAAGATCAGCTTATGGAACTTCAGCGCGAGATCAGTGAAGAAAAGTCCGCTGAGTTTGTCGGGAAAGAAATGGATGCGCTGATCGAAGGCAGGATCCCATCGGAAGATATGAATGATGGTACCTATGTCTATAGTGCCAGAACTTATCGGGATGCCCCCGATATCGATGGCTTTGTATTTGTAACAACGGATAGGGAGCTTCATTCCGGAGATTTTGTCCGTGTACTGATCACAGGATCGTATGAATATGATCTTGTCGGAGAAGCACTATTCCAAGAGGAGGACGAGTTATGAAATGGAATCTGCCCAATAAGCTGACGATCATTCGCGTCCTGTTGGTGCCGGTCTACTGTGTGATCTATCTGGCTGGCTGGATCTCAAATCCCTATAAGGATCTGATTGCATTATTCGTCTTTGTGATCGCATCGCTGACAGATCTTGCAGATGGGAAAATCGCCAGATCGACCAACCAGGTAACGGATTTTGGAAAGTTCATGGATCCGGTCGCTGACAAGCTGTTGGTTGGCTCTGCGGTAATCTGCTTTGTGGAAACGGGTCTTCTGCCTGCGTGGGCAGCCGTCATCCTGATCGGAAGAGAATTCATCATCAGCGGCTTCAGACTGGTCGCTGCCTCCAAAGGCGTTGTGATTGCAGCGGATATCTTTGGAAAAATCAAGACGACAGTCCAGATGATCATGATCATTTCCCTTCTGATTCCGTGGGATTTCTTCGGTATCCTGCCGATCCTACGCTGGATCCTGATTGTTGCTTCGGTGCTTCTGACGATCATTTCTGTCGTTAATTATATCCGGAACAATTTGGGAGTTCTGAAAGAAAATGAAGCTTAAAGCTGAAATCATTGCGATTGGAACCGAGATCCTTCTCGGAGACATCATCAATACCAATGCTTCCTATATCGCTCGTGGACTGGCCCTTTTGGGGATCGATACCTTTCACCAGCAAGTCGTGGGAGACAACCCGGCCAGAGTGAAACAGGCGTTTGAAGAAGCGTATCGGCATGCCAATCTGGTCATCACCTCCGGAGGTCTCGGACCGACCGAGGATGACCTTTCGAAGGAGATGGGAGCAGAGTTCTTTGGTGTGCCGCTTTACATGGATGAGATCGCAAAGGATCATATAGCCGGTTATATGTTGCGGCGCGGACGGACGATCACAAACAATAACTGGAAACAGGCAATGCTGCCGGAAGGCTGTATTCCCCTGTATAATGACAATGGAACAGCACCGGGATTCATCCTTTCGAAAGATGAGAAGATCCTGATCATGCTGCCCGGACCTCCGTCAGAGATCATACCGATGTTTGATGACCAGGTCATTCCGTATCTTCGCTCGATCAGCGACGAGATCATGATTTCCCGCACCCTGCATATCTGTGGAATGGGGGAATCTGCCGTTGAAGATAAACTGCATGACGAAATGATCTCAATGAAGAATCCAACGCTTGCGCCTTATGCGAAAGAAGGGATCGTGGATCTTCGAATCACAGCAAAAGCCTCCAGCGAAGAAGAATGTCGGGATATGATCCTGCCGGTAGAAGAACATATCCGAGAGATGTTCGGCGACCTGATCTTCGGTGCAGATGGTGAAACTCTGACCGATGCAGTACTGCAGCTTCTCCGGGATCTTGACCTTACGGTCAGTGCCGCGGAATCGAGCTGCGGAGGACTGATCACCGATAGATTTGTTCGTCAAAGCGGTGTATCTGATCGACTGATGGGAAGCGTGACCGCCTATAGTAATCCGTCTAAAATCTCACTTCTCGGTGTTAAAGAAGATACCCTGGCAAAGTACGGTGCTGTCAGCGAAGAGACAGCGATCGAAATGGCAGAAGGTGCCGCTCGTATTTTCGGGACTCAGGCAGCTGTGGCAGAAACTGGTATCGCTGAACAGACAAGTTCTTCCAAACCTTCCGGAATGGTTTGTGTGGCTGTCAAAGTAGGTGATCGGATCGAAAGTGAGACAATGGTTTTCTCCCGAAGGAGAAACTCCAATCGGGAACTGGCTGCAGTATATTCTCTGAATCTGCTGCGTCGGGTTCTCATGCAGGTAAAAAAGAACAATTACTGATTTCATAAGGAGAAAAAGTATGCAGGACGAAAGACAGAAAGCATTGGAAGCGGCCCTTTCCAAGATCGAAAAAGATTTCGGCCGCGGTGCCGTCATGAAAATGGGTGATTCTGTGGAGATGAACGTGGAATCCATTCCTACCGGCTCCCTTTCTTTGGATATCGCACTTGGTGTCGGCGGTGTACCGAAGGGAAGAATTATCGAGATCTACGGACCGGAGTCTTCCGGTAAAACGACACTGGCACTGCATATGGTTGCCGAAGCACAGAAACGCGGCGGAATTGCTGGATATGTAGATGCAGAACATGCCATGGATCCGCAGTATGCGAAAAATCTGGGTGTTGATATCGACAATCTGTATATCTCACAGCCGGATAACGGTGAACAGGCTATGGAGATCGCGGAGACGATGGTTCGTTCCGGTGCAATGGATATCGTCGTTATTGACTCCGTCGCTGCCCTGGTTCCCAAAGCTGAGATCGAAGGAGAGATGGGTGATTCCCATGTTGGTCTGCAGGCAAGACTGATGTCACAGGCGCTTCGCAAACTGGCCGGTGCGATCAGCAAATCCAAATGCATTGTCGTCTTCATCAATCAGCTTCGTGAGAAGATCGGCGTCATGTTTGGCAATCCCGAAACGACGACCGGCGGCCGTGCTCTGAAATTCTATGCCTCGGTTCGTCTGGATGTTCGCAGAACGGAGACACTGAAACAGAACGGAAACTTTATCGGTAACCGGACTCGTGTCAAAGTGGTCAAGAATAAAGTTGCACCTCCATTCAAAGAGGCAGAATTCGATATCATGTACGGAACCGGTATTTCTCACGTCGGTGATGTTCTTGATCTTGCAGCTGCAGAGGATATCGTTATCAAGAGCGGCTCCTGGTACAACTATAACGACGAACGCCTTGGTCAGGGCCGTGAAAATACCAAAAACTTCCTGTCTGAGCATCCGGATCTTCTCGCAGAGATCGAATCCAAAGTTCGTATCAAACATGGATTTGATCCTCTTCCGCAGGAAGACTTCCGTGAAGGACAGGACAGCCTGATCTAATCCAATCTCTTAATTAAAACGGCAGCAGAAGCCAAGAGACCAATTCTGGCTTCTGCTGATTTTTTCACACAGCAACAACAGAGGAGTCCTTTGTATACGATGCATACCGAAGAAGTCAATCCATGGCTGAAAGATGGTTTCTATCGTGATACCAAACCCTTTCGAGTCGTTTCACCTTATCAGGCAACCGGAGATCAGCCGGAAGCCATTGAGAAACTGACCGAAGGGTTCTCAAAAGGCAACCGGTTTCAGACGCTGATGGGCGTCACAGGATCGGGCAAGACCTTTACCATGGCAAATGTCATTGCGAAATTGCAGCGGCCTACCTTAGTACTTGCTCACAACAAGACACTGGCAGCCCAGCTGTATAATGAGTTCAAAGAATTCTTTCCGGACAATGCCGTTGAGTACTTTGTGTCCTATTACGACTATTATCAACCGGAAGCCTACGTCCCGCAGACCGATACCTATATAGAAAAAGACAGTTCGATCAATGATGAGATCGACCAGATGCGCCATTCAGCAACAGCTGCGTTGTTCGAGAGAAGAGACGTCATCATCGTATCCAGCGTATCCTGTATTTATGGTCTGGGCGATCCGGAAGATTACAGCAGTATGGCTCTGTCCCTTCGTCCCGGAATGGTTCGTGAAAGGGACAGTGTTCTGAAACGTCTGGTGGAACTTCAGTATACCCGCAATGATATGACCTTTGAACGAGGCACCTTCCGGGTTCACGGAGATGTCGTGGAGATCATGCCGATCGCTTATGATAAAACGGCTTATCGGGTAGAATTCTTTGGCGATGAGATCGATCGGATCGTTGAACTCGATGTTCTGACCGGTGAAGTGCTCGGAAGCCGCAGCCATATCATGCTGTTTCCTGCTTCTCATTACGTCACACCGGCAGAGAAGATGGAAAGAGCTATCCGGACGATCGAAGAAGAACTGGAAGATCGCTTGAAGGAACTGACAGCTGATGGAAAACTGCTGGAAGCACAGCGGCTTTCTCAGAGAACGAATTATGATATCGAAATGATGCGGGAGACTGGTTTCTGCAGCGGTATTGAAAACTATTCCCGACATCTATCAGGAAGAGCAGCGGGAACGACACCCTATACGCTGATCGATTATTTCCCGAAGGATTTTCTGGTCATGATCGATGAGTCACATATGACGATCCCGCAGCTGCGAGCCATGTATAACGGCGATCAGAACCGGAAAAATACCCTTGTGGAGTATGGTTTTCGTCTGCCGTCTGCCAAGGATAACCGGCCGCTCAATTTTCAGGAGTTTGAAGAGAAAGTAGGCCAGGTCCTCTTTGTTTCTGCCACGCCAGGTCCCTATGAGAAGGAACATGAAAGTCTGAGAGCGGAACAGGTGATTCGTCCTACCGGCCTGATCGATCCTAAAGTCGATATTCATCCGATCAATGGACAGATCGATGATCTGATCGGAGAGATCCGTAAGGTATGTGAGAGAGGCCAAAAGACGCTTGTTACTACATTGACCAAGCGGATGGCAGAGGATCTGACCGACTACCTGAAGGAAGCCGGAATCAAAGTGAATTATCTTCACTCGGATATCGATACCCTGCAGCGGCTGGAGATCGTGCGGGATCTTCGAACCGGCGTGTATGATGTGCTGGTCGGCATCAATCTTCTCAGAGAAGGTCTCGATATTCCGGAAGTATCACTCATTGCGATCCTGGATGCGGATAAGGAAGGTTTCCTCAGAAGCGAGACATCTTTAATTCAGACGATCGGAAGAGCTGCGAGAAACGTAGATGGTCATGTCATTCTGTATGCGGATTACATGACGGAATCCATGGAGCGTGCTCTGGCAGAGACCAACCGACGTCGGAAGATCCAGTCAGAATACAACGAAGCTCATGGCATCGTGCCGCGCAGCATCACCAAGAAAGTATATGATGTGATCCATACAACGCTGAAGCTGGATCAGCCGGCTTCGAAGGATGAGATCGATCCGGAATCCATGAGCGTAAAAACTCTCGAAAAGAAGATCGAAGAACTAAAGAAAGCCATGTACAAAGCAGCAGCCGATCTTTCTTTTGAGGAAGCCGCGATGCTGCGTGATGAGATCATGGATTTGAGAAAAGTACTGCAGGAACTGAAAGAAAGGAACTGAAATGCCCGAAAATGTCATCCGAATCAAGGGGGCGAACGAGCACAACCTGAAGAATCTGGATGTAACGATCCCAAGAGACAAGTTAGTGGTTTTCACTGGTCTGTCAGGTTCAGGTAAGTCTTCGCTGGCTTTTGATACGATCTTTGCCGAAGGGCAGAGACGATATATGGAGTCTTTGTCCAGTTATGCCCGTATGTTCCTGGGGCAGATGGAGAAACCGGATGTAGAAAGTATAGACGGTCTGTCTCCTTCGATTGCGATCGATCAGAAAACAACGTCCAAGAACCCGCGTTCTACTGTCGGAACAGTTACGGAGATTTACGACTATTTACGTCTTTTGTATGCCAGAATCGGAATTCCTCATTGTCCGAACTGCGGAAGAGTCATTGAACGTCAAAGTGTCGATCAGATGGTGGATTCATTGCTTTCCCTGCCGGAAGGAACACGGATCCAGCTTTTGGCTCAAGTCGTAGCCGGCAGAAAAGGAACGCATGCCAAATTGATCGATAAGGCGAAACGATCCGGATTTGTGCGTGCCTATATTGATGGCGAACTTCGAATGCTGGATGAGCCGATCGAACTGGAGAAGAATATCAAACATACGATCGAGATCGTGGTGGATCGGTTGATCATCAAGCCAGGGATCACCAAGCGATTATCTGATTCGATCGAAACGGTTTTAAAACAGACGGAGGGCTTGCTGATCGTAGATCTGGGGAATGGAGAACGCCAGATCTTCAGTGAGAACTTTGCCTGTCCGATCTGTGGAATCAGCATCAGTGAACCGCAGCCACGGTCATTTTCCTTCAACAATCCTTTTGGTGCCTGCCCGGAGTGTTTAGGGTTAGGCGTTAAGGCTGAATTCGATCCGGATCTGCTGATTCCTAATCCGTCACTCTCACTGATGGAAGGAGCGATTACTGCTCCCGGCTATGGTTCTGTTGCCAATCCTGACAGCTACAGCGGAAAGATCATGCGCTATCTTTCCAAACGTCACAAGTTTTCTCTGGAAATGCCATGGAAAGATCTGAAGGAAAAAGACAGAGATCTGATCCTCTATGGAGGAGATGATCAGGCTTTTCATATTGCGTATGAAGGGCGGTTTGGCCCCAGAGACTATGAAATGACTTATGAAGGTCTGATTCCCACGTTAAAACGGCGTTATCAGGAAACACCGGAAAGCATGCGGGGAGAATATGAACAATTCATGACGCATCGGGAATGTCCGGTCTGTCATGGAACACGTCTTCGTCCGGATGCTCTGGCGGTAACAGTGGGAGATCTTAATATTGCAGAGCTGACTGCCAAATCGGTAAAGGAATCCAAAAAGTTTTTTGAAGAGATTTCTCTGACAGAAAGAGAGAAAATGATTGGCGGAATGCTTCTGAAAGAGATTCGTGCCCGTCTTTCTTTCCTCAATAATGTCGGTCTTGATTATCTGACACTGTCCCGAGCAGCAGGAACACTCTCCGGTGGGGAATCTCAGCGGATCCGTCTTGCAACACAGATCGGTTCAGGACTGGTTGGCGTTTTATACATTCTGGATGAACCTTCTATCGGCCTTCATCAGCGCGATAATCAGAAATTGCTTCGGACGCTTGAAAACCTGAGAGATCTGGGTAATACTTTGATCGTCGTTGAACACGATGAAGAAACCATGCGGGCAGCCGATCATATCGTG
>JAFOIR010000113.1 GCA_017420625.1 Bacillota bacterium | reverse complement strand
TCACTCTGGGTGAAGGTACCGATTTTCCGCTTTCGGCAAAGATCACCTATCCGAAAAATATGGCGGAGGGAGAAAAACTTCCCGCCGTTGTTCTCGTTGGCGGTGACGGCGGCAATACCATGGATATGAGATCCGGATCGGTCCGGCCGTATCAGGATATTGCCTGGGGTCTGGCTGAAAAAGGAATCGTAACGATCCGCTTTGACAAACGGACTTACACCTATTCGGATCTTGAATCTGCGGAAGAAGCACCGGCGGAAGTCTTTACGATCGACTGGGAATATGCGGAAGATGCACTGCTGGCAGCAGAGGCGCTGCTGGGAAAACCATTTGTCGATGAAAACAGGATCTATTATTTCGGTCATTCTCAGGGCGGTGTCGTAGGTTCGAGAATCCAGGAAAAAGCAGTTTCAGCAAAGATAAACGGCTTTGAAAATGGGTTTGCCGGTTTTATTCTGGCATCCACCTCACCGAGACCCTGGTATGATGTCATCTACGACCAGTATATCCGCTATGGACTCATCGATCGTCAGAGTGATGAGATCTACTACCTGGTTCAGAAGATCGGAATGGAACGGGATTATGTCAAAGAAGGCGATTACCTGAAGGTCAAGGAAGAAAAGCTCACAAAGGAATTTGCCCTGACCAGACCGGCCGCTTTCTGGAAAGACTATTTCTCCTATGATTACGTGGATGGATACCGGAAACTGGCGGAAAGTGGTGCACCTTTGCTGATCCTGCAGGGCAGCGCCGACTATCAGATCACCGTAGAGGATGATTATGCTGTGTGGGAAGAGACCATCTCTTCCTGGAATACATCATCCGTGACCATGAAAGAGTTTGATGGACTCAATCACCTGCTGACTCCTTCCCAGGGAATCTTTGCAGGTCATTATAAAGAATATGACAGACCCGGCCGGGTACCGCAGGAAGTGATCGACGAGATCGCAGCCTGGATCCGGTAAAAGAAAGGAGGAACGAATGAGCGAGGAAACCAAGGAAGATGTGAAAGTTTCCGAAATACCTTTTGTCCACCTGCATGTCCATACGGAATATTCGCTGCTCGACGGTTCCTCCAAGATCAGTGAGATCGCTCACCGGGCGAAGGAACTCGGCATGGATGCCCTGGCCATCACCGACCATGGCGTCATGTATGGTGCGATCGATTTCTACAAAGCCTGTCAGAAAGAAGGCATCAAGCCAATCATTGGCTGTGAAGTCTATGTAGCCGGTGGTTCCCGTTTTGAACGAGAAGAAAAGAACGGCGCAAGGTATGATCACCTCGTGCTGCTCGCGGAAAACAATACTGGCTACGAGAACCTGATGCGGCTGGTATCGCTTGGCTTCACAGAAGGATTTTATTACCGGCCAAGAATCGATTTTGATCTGCTGAAACAGTATCATGACGGATTGATCGCAACCAGCGCATGTCTGGCCGGTGTAGTGGCAAGGCCTCTTTTAACGCAGTCCTATGAAAAGGCTAAAGAGACAGCCATCAAGTATAAAGAACTGTTCGGACCGGATCATTTTTATCTGGAACTGCAGGAACACGAAAGTTCGGAGCAGACGATCCTGAATCAGGCACTGCTTCGTATGTCCAAGGAGCTGGATCTTCCGCTCATTGCGACGAACGATGTCCATTACATTTATAAAGAAGACAGGGAAGCTCACGATATCCTTTTATGTATTCAGACAGGCAAGAAGCTGGCGGATTCAGACCGGCTGCGCTATGAAGGAGAATATTATCTGAAAAGTCCCCAGGAAATGGCGGAGCTTTTCCCCTATGCGCCGGAAGCCCTGGCCAATACGGTGAAGATCGCCGACATGTGCCATGTGGAGATCAGATTCCATGAACGCAAACTCCCGGCCTATGATGTGCCGGCCGGCCTGACAGCATCCGGCATGCTGCGCGGCCTTTGCATGAAAGGTCTGAAGGAACGCTATCCGGACTGTGATCCGGACAATCCGGAGTATGATGAAAAGAAAGCCCGCTTCAGCTGGAAAGATCTGCTGACCCGTCTGAAATATGAGATCGGCGTCATCGAAGGTATGGGCTTTGTGGATTATTTCCTGATCGTCTGGGATTTCATCAACTATGCCCGTGAAAATGAGATCAAGGTAGGACCGGGACGAGGATCAGCCGTCGGTTCCCTGGTGGCCTATACGCTCTATATCACGTCCGTGGAACCGCTGCGTTATAACCTGCTGTTTGAACGTCTGCTCAATCCGGAACGTGTTTCCATGCCGGATATCGATACGGATTTCTGTTATAGAAGACGCCAGGAAGTCATCGACTATGTAACCAGAAAGTACGGCGCGGACCGGGTCGCTCAGATCGTAACTTTCGGTACGATGGCGGCCAGACTGGTCATCCGGGATGTCGGACGGGTCATGGATCTTCCTTACGGAGAAGTTGACAAGATCGCCAAGATGATTCCGAATGAGCTGAAGATGACGATCCAGAAAGCCCTGGAACGCAATCCGGAACTGAAGGAAGTCTAT
>JAFOIR010000112.1 GCA_017420625.1 Bacillota bacterium | reverse complement strand
CCCCATGGGACACAGGGATGAGTCTGTACATCGGATGATGACCGTAGACGGTCCTTTGGTTACATTTCCCGGCTTCCTGGACGTGCATGTGCACTTCCGGGAGCCGGGTTTTTCGTATAAGGAAACGATTGCTTCCGGAACAAGAGCAGCGGCAAGAGGCGGCTATACCGGCGTTATGGCGATGCCGAATTTGAACCCGGTGCCGGACAGTCTGGAAAACCTGGCAGTCGAAGAAGAAATCATCCGAAAAGATGCAAAGATCGCGGTCTATCCATATGCGGCGATCACGGTCGGTGAGAAAGGTGAAAAGCTGGTTCCGATGGAAGAGCTCGCACCGCATGTCATCGCTTTTTCCGACGACGGAAAAGGTGTACAGTCCGAATCGATGATGCGGGAAGCCATGCAGCGGGCAGCGAAGCTTGATAAGCTGATCGTTGCGCACTGTGAGGACAACAGTCTGCTTCGCGGCGGCTATATCCATGACGGAATCTATGCACGAGCGAATGGACATAAAGGAATCTGCTCTGAAAGTGAGTGGGGGCCGATCGCCAGAGATGTGAAGCTGGCAAAGGAGACCGGATGCGGCTATCATGTCTGCCACATTTCCTGCAAAGAAAGCGTAGAGATCATCCGGAAGGCCAAACAGGAAGGCGTGAATGTCACCTGTGAGACCGCACCGCATTATCTTCTGCTTTGCGATGAAGATCTTCAGGAGCTTGGAAGATTCAAAATGAATCCTCCGATCCGCTCCCGGGAAGATCGGGAAGCCCTGATCGAAGGGCTGCTGGACGGGACGATCGACTGTATTGCCACGGATCATGCACCGCACAGTGCGGAAGAAAAAGCGAAAGGGCTGGAAAAGAGTGCTTTCGGTATCGTAGGGATCGAAACAGCTTTTCCGCTGCTCTATACCTACCTGGTGAAATCCCGCATCGTTTCGCTGGATGTGATCCTGGACAGGCTGATCATCCGGCCGAGAGAGCGCTTTGGCATCCCGCTGAAGGAAAATGAATACTGTACCTGGGATCTGTCCCGGGAATACGAAATCAACCCGCAGGAGTTCCTTTCCATGGGAAAAGCAACACCCTTTGAAGGCTGGAGGGTACAGGGACGCTGCATCAAAACTGTGCTGGACGGAAAAACCGTCTGGCAGGAACTATAGACAGAAGAAAGGCAAGAAAATGGCAAAAAGAACAGATATTCAGAAAGTACTGATCATTGGCTCCGGTCCGATCGTGATCGGACAGGCAGCAGAGTTTGATTATGCGGGTACGCAGGCGTGTCTCGCACTGAAGGAAGAAGGTTATCAGGTCATCCTGTGCAACTCGAACCCGGCCACTATCATGACCGACACTTCTATAGCGGACAAGGTATATATGGAACCGCTGACGCTGGAATATATCGCGAAGATCCTGCGTTATGAGCGTCCGGACGCGATCATCCCCGGCATTGGCGGACAGACCGGACTCAATCTGGCGATGCAGCTGGAGAAAAAGGGTATCTTAAAGGAATGCGGCGTCGAACTGCTGGGAACTTCCAGCGACAGTATTGAACGAGCAGAAGACCGTGAACTGTTCAAGGAAATGTGTCAGTCCATCGGTGAACCGGTCATTCCGTCCGAGATCACCTATTCGCTGGAAGAAGCAAAACAGGCGGCGGAGCGGATCGGCTATCCGGTCGTTCTGAGACCTGCATTTACGCTGGGAGGAACCGGCGGCGGCTTTGCCTATAATGAGAGCGAGCTCGAAGAGATCGGCATCAATGCATTCAAGCTCTCACCGGTCCACCAGGTTCTGATCGAAAAAAGTGTCCGCGGTTATAAAGAGATCGAATTTGAAGTCATGCGGGACGGCAATGATACAGCCATTACGATCTGCGGCATGGAAAACGTGGATCCGGTGGGCGTTCACACCGGTGATTCGATCGTTGTAGCGCCGATCCTTTCTTTGAACGAGCACGATCTGAAGATGCTGAATGATTCGGCCATCAAGATCATCCGTGAGCTGAAGATTGAAGGTGGCTGCAACGTGCAGTTTGCTCTGAATCCGAATTCCAGCGAGTATTTCCTGATCGAGGTCAATCCCAGAGTATCCCGTTCTTCCGCTCTGGCATCCAAAGCCAGCGGCTATCCGATCGCAAGAGTTACGGCTAAGATTGCAATGGGTATGAGTCTGGAAGAGATCCCGGTAGCCGGTGGTACGGCTGCCATAGAGCCTTCCCTGGACTATCTGGTTGCAAAATTCCCTCGGTTTGCTTTTGATAAATTCCCGCTGGCACCAAACCTTCTGGGTACGCAGATGAAAGCGACCGGTGAGGTTATGGGAATCGGATCTACTCTGGAAGAATGCTTCCTGAAATCCGTCCGTTCTCTGGAGACTGGTGTCTGCCATTTCCATCTTCCGAAGTTCGACAGCTTTGAAACACGGGAACTGGAAAGCTATGTCGCTGAGTTCCATGCAGACGGCGTTTTTGCCATCTTCGAGATGCTGCGACGCGGCGAAAGCATCTCGAAGATTTTTGAGCTGACTCAGATCACGCCGCTCTTCCTGGAAAGCTTCCGGAAGATTGTGTATATGGAAAATAAACTGAAGCAGCTTGCTCCCATCAACCGGACACCCGCGGGTACGATGGCTCTGAAGGAAGCCAAGATCATGGGCTTTTCCGATAAAGCAATCGCTTCTTTGTGGGATACCAATGAACTGGATATCTATGCCAGAAGGCAGGAAGAAAACATCCATCCGATCTTCCGGATGGTGGATACCCTGCATACCGGCAAATATATTGCTTATCTCTATTCTTCCTATACCGGGAAAAATGAATCCAGGCTGACAGACAAGAAGAAAGTGATCGTCCTTGGCGCCGGTCCCATCCGTATCGGCCAGGGTGTGGAGTTTGACTATTCTTCGGTTCATGCCGTACAGACGATCAAGCGCTGCGGCTATGAAGCGATCATCATCAACAACAATCCCGAAACCGTTTCCACCGACTATACAACGGCTGATAAACTGTATTTTGAGCCGCTGACGGTGGAGGATGTCATGGAGATCATTCACTTTGAAAACCCGGAAGGTGTGATCTGTTCGCTGGGCGGACAGACGGCCATCAACCTGGCTGAGCCTCTTATGGAGCGCGGCGTCAAGCTGATCGGAACGGACTGTGCAGCGATCGAACGTGCTGAGAACCGTGACAGTTTTGAGAAGATCCTGGTAGATCTCGGCATCCCGCAGCCGCAGGGTGAAGCCATCACAGACATCGAAGAAGGTGTGAGAGTCGCGGAAAAGATCGGTTATCCGGTGCTGGTTCGTCCTTCCTTTGTGCTGGGCGGGCGTGCGATGCAGATCGTTGCGAACGAACAGCAGCTGAGAGAATACCTGAAGACGGCCGTCGAGATATCTGAGGATAAACCGGTGCTGGTCGACCACTATATCCGCGGTAAGGAGCTGGAAGTCGATGCCATCTGCGACGGTGTGGATGTGTTCGTTCCGGGCATCATG
>JAFOIR010000111.1 GCA_017420625.1 Bacillota bacterium | reverse complement strand
CGGCAGATCATGCCACACATGATGGTAGACTTCTTCATATGCATGAACGGAGTTTTCCTTCACGACAAAGTGGAAATTGCCCTTGGACAGATCATCGCTATATTCAAAGTATTCCGGATGGGCTTTCATGGCTTCGACCTGCGGAACGAGATTGTCATATGCGATGTCCTTGTCGCCGGTTCCGATAAAGATCCGGAAATCATCCTTTGTCATATCCCGTTTTTCCACTGCATCGATCAGCCGTTTCACTGTCTCCTCCGGCTGCAGGCGGCCGCCCATCGGTTCCATGACCCAGCAGTCACCTGATAGCGGCAGGAATGTGGAAACATAGTCCAGATTCTCCAGAAAGTTGTACCAGGTAGTGGATCCGCCCATCGAGAAACCGCCGAAAGCCCGATGGTCCCGGGAAGCTTTCAGCCCTTCCGGGGTAATATCCTTCGCGTAGGTATGGTAACGGCCTTCTACTGCCGGAACCAGTTTCTCAATAAATTCCTTCTGCCAATCATGTACCTGTTTATCCATCCAGGCCGCATCGATCCCGGTCATGGGATGCTCCGCAGGAATCACACTGTAATAGGTCGGAAAGACCGCGATGAAGGGCTCCGCCTTTTTCTCAAAGAATCCCTGGTCAAATACATTCTTGATCTGAGAGCAGTCGACCCATGCGTCTGCGTTTCCGCCGCCGCCGTGCATCAGGTACAGCACATTGTAGGGTTTTGCCTCGTCATATCCGTAAGGAAGATACACGAGCGCATACTTCTTCCAGACCTTGCCGTCCTCACGGACTGCCATATACTCGACCTTTTCGATCGTTCCCCGAAAATCAATATCTTTCCACCGATGCAGATTCATAATGTCTCCTCCTGTTATTGATGATTGTATCATAACCGAATCAAAATACGTTTCGGCTCGTTCGCTCAGTCACCGGAAGCTCGATATCTTCCGGGTAGAAACTGTAACCGCGGATGAAGGCTTTGTCGGCGTCATCCTTGATGTAGTTCACAACATAGATTTCACCATCCGAAAGCTGTGTCCATCCGGTATATCCCAGATCCGGCGAAGGATTGCGGTCATAATCCAACGGCATGATACGGCAGCGCTGGTTTTTCCGCTCTGTCTCCTTCAGCTGGTCTTCCCGCAGAAATGCGGCAAACATATTTTGTGCCCCGCCGGAGATGTAGCGATAAGTGACCATGATCCGGCCATCCTTAAGATATCCGGCCACCGGCCGATGCCCGCAGTCCATGGGTGTTTCATAGACCGGTGTCCAGGTCTGCCCGTGATCAAAGGAAAGTGTTTTCAGTATATCTACGCCGATTCCGGAGTTCTCCCGCAGAAAACCTACCAGCGTCCCGTCATGCATCTCCAGGATGGAGATCTCACAGAGGTTATATCTTGGATCAGCCGCTACCGTTACCCGGTCGGACCAGGTCTTTCCGTGATCATCCGAATACCAGAGGTACTGCCTGAGTTTTCCCTGCGGTTCATCTGCTTCAAAATGTGCCGCCAGAAGAATTCGGCCGGTAGACAGTTCCTGGATCTTATCCGGTACGATTCCGCAGAAAGGCAGGACTTCCGGTCCTTCAAAATGCTCTCCTTCACTGTCTCCGCGCCAGAGATACTGCTCGGCACTTCGTCCGTTCTCATGATAGGTGACCATAGTACAGACAATGAGCATGGTTCCATCCGATAACAGACTGATCCGGGGACAGTCCAGAAAAGCTTTCCGGCTGCCTGGTTCGGAAATCGGTCTTTTAGGGCTCCAGCTGCGGCCGCGGTCGAAGCTTTCTGTAATCATCACGCGAGCATTCGTCCGGTCAAGATGATGCTCACACTCATTGAAGACACAGATCAGCTTTCCGCTTTTTGTCTGCACAAGATCCGGAAAAGCTTCATAGATCGAGTCATCCCGGCTCACGTTGAATTTTCTGATCGCCATGCTGCTCACTCCTTGTATCGTTAGTCTCTATAGCATATTGGGAATAACCGGCAGCTTTGGCAGATTGTCAAAACCATAGAAGCACCGCGCATTCTCGAATAAAAAGAGTCGTTTTTCTTCGTCAGTAAGCTCCGATGACTTTATAATGAAGTCAAAGCTCATTTTGTAGGTAATCTCCACCATTGTCCGGGGATAATCGCTTCCCCACATCAGCTTATGCATCCCGCAAAGTTCGGCGGCTTCCCGGATCGCCCGAACAGCCGATGGATAGGGATAGAATTCTTCATTGAACAGCCAGGTAATGCCACCGCTTTCCACATAGACATTGGGCAGCCTGGCCAATCGGATCTGTTCCTGCCAGTCCGGCCGGGTAACCATCCCGAAATGACCTATGGCGATCATAAGATCCGGCAGTTCTTTGGCAATCTCATGAAGTTCTTTTGTCTGTGCTGCCCCGTCCAAAAGCTCAATTGCCACGAATTTGCCGGCATCGCGAGCCGCCTTGAAGACCGGAAAGAGTTTTAGAAGATCCGGATCTTTCAGTTTGCAGGCACAGATTTTGATTCCGTCGAAGCCCTCCAGCGTATAGGGTTCATGATCATCGAAGAATGCACAGATCTTCAGCCTGTCCGGATATTTTCTCTTTGCAGCAAGAAAATACTCGTCCTGCCGTCCATCCATTGTTTCCCCCATAATAACTGCCCCGTTGACACCCGCATAGTTCATATTCGCGATCAGCATCTCAGGAGAGTTCTCCCCTGTCAGCATATACGGCGGCATCATCTGCGTGATCTCTCCGCCAAAATCCGATAGCCCGTCTTTCAGCGAACGCACAGGCCGATCTATCCCGTCGACTTCCCGTCGGCCGGTCTGTGCTTTCCACAAATGGACATGTGCATCAATGATCATGATTCGATAAACTCCTGGTTCCAGATCACCGCTGTCTTGAGCGGTGCACCTTTTGCATAGATCCTGCTTAAATATGCATCCATCGGATCCTGAATAAACTCCTCTTTATCGATCAACCGGACGAGTTCATCGAAGTGGCTTTCCGATAAGATCCGGATCGCCTCTTCCATATGCTCCTGCCGGAAATTGATCGATGCAAAAATCAGCTGATTCTTAAATCCGAAGGGCATGGAATCAAAGGTGATCTTCGGTCCAAGCGAGAAGCTGTCATAGATTCCGTTATTCCCCAATGCGCCTTCCGAAAAGGCAATCCGGTGTTCAGCGGTGCTGCCGCTGGTCCCGACAAACAAACTCGCAGCCTGACCGAAGGTTGCCCGGATCTTTTCTGCAATCTCCGTTTCTGTAAGTCCGTCGGCACAAAGATATCCGGACGGAATATATTTCTTCGCAAACTGCACCTTCTCGCTGTCCTCTGTGCTGCGGGCGATGAACAGAATATCTGCCTTCGGATGATTTCTGCGGATCTGATCACCAATCAGTAGCCCTGTCGTTCCAAGGCCATAAATGACCGTCCGCTCAAAAGTTGCCTCGGCTGCTTCTTCCATCAGATCTGTCCCTGCTGCCTTCTTCCTCGCTTTTTTCCTGGCAAGCAGGACCCGGAAATTCTGTGCCGCACCCAGATCACACAAACGCTCATGCTGAAAGATCGCGCAGGCATAAGGATCGCAGAAAACCAGCCTTTTGGCAAGCGTCAACGGCAGCTTTTTCAATCCACTGAAAGCATCCGGCAGGTGAAGGAGCATATCCGGATGGAAGTAGTTCTTCTCCGAAAACAATCCGTCCGCCCCGTCACATCCATATTCGAAATAGGTTTCATCTTCTGTATAGCGTGTGGGATCATAACTGTCTCCGCCCCGGATCAGCACGATCGCAAACCGGTTTTCCTCCGGCACCCAGACAACGCCTTCATGGCCATTGATCAGTCGCTCTTCTCCCGCCGGGAACTTCGGGCCAAGTTCACCACGCTGACCCATTCGCATCAGTTCCAAGTCCGTCCCGCAGAATCCGCAGAAAACAGGATAAGCGAGGATCCCTTCCTTTTTTTCTTCTCCGCGCAGACGCTGACGAGGCGGGTTGATCAGGTTGATCGGTCCGTATCGAAGCGGACGGACGGGATCATTGACAAAGTAAGTTCCAAATGTATTCATCGGTCTATCCTTTTCATGATGCTGGCAGATTCTTACGTAAAAGAAAAATAGCGGAGATCGCCGGGGCTGATTGATCCATTATGAGTAGATTATAAACAGAAGGAAGCCCCGGCATAGCCGCTAAAAAGATTATAACATCTGTCCCATATAATAATCAAGATCGAAAGGCGTAATGATCGGGACATCTTTTCTCTCTAAGATCTCCAGTTCGACGGTTCCGTCTTCTTTCGCCTTCTGAACGAGCATCTCCGGTACTGCCGTATTGGTGTCGAAGATGATATCTGCCTCGTCCCTCTGATCCACTATCTCTCCTCTTGCCTGGACATGCAGTCTGATCAGATCATCCAGCGTAGGTTTTCTCAGATGCGTCATGGCATAGCCGAGTGCGGTCACCCCACGGAAATTGCTCTCTAAGTTGTTTCCGAAATAATGATCTCGTCCGCACTTGATAACATCACACCAGATGAACTTTCGCTCCTGACAATCGAAGATGACCGGGATCGCTACAGTGGAATCCGCTGAAAGATCAAATACACTGTCCACTGTTTTGGGCTCGAAGATCTCACCGGATTTCGGTTTTTCACGCTGCATCCAGCCAAAGCGAACATTCGGAAGAGTCTTAAAGGTCTGTTCGGTAAAGGTGTATACTTGGAAGACCACATACCGGGCCTGTTTCGCTGTCGTTTCAATATCCAGGTCAATAAACTCGGCTTTCCCGTCACCGCTGAGGGGACCGCCGTTTACAATGTCACCGGAATGATAAGCGCCCAGATCAGATTCTGCCAGGTTGGTATAGGATATGTGTGTGACGTAATCCCAGTTCTGATCATAGAAGGAAGCAGAAAGATCAATATCGACTCTCCCGTCATCTGTGTGTGGATCATCGTCCAGATTGGTCCAGTGGATAAACCCTCTTACCACCTTAGCATTGTCTTTCAGAGGAATCTGACTGCCTCTCACCAGCAGTCTGGTGCCGGACGAAGCACTTCTCTGACTGAATGGAACAGCAAAGTAAGCCATATCCTTCGAGATATAGACCTTGCCCATCGGCGGCTTAGCTGCAAACTGACGGCGAATCAGTTCCCGGCAGATCCCGGCTGTTCTTCGGCAGATCATCGGATCAAGCAACGGCAGCAAATTCGGGATCCCGATCACTTTTGCCAAAGATCCTTTCGGGAAAAAGACCCGCATATCGTCATCATTGATACGTGCATCGAAATGCATCATGGTCTGCAGCAGCACGGGAACGGATACCTTTTCTGCTGTTTCAGCAAAAAGTTGAAGAATCTCTTCCTGCTGCGTCCTGGATGTCCTTCGAAGCAGAACATCCAATCGTCTTACAAATTCACCCGGCCGCTTGGAAAGCAGTTTCGCTGCTCCCGGAATATCACCGGAAAGGAGCATCTGTTCGACCTGTCCTCCAAAGAACAACGGTTTTTCGTTATTTCGGATCTTTCGGAAGCACTCTCTGACAATATCGTATTTTTCGTTTTTATATTCGCCCGGATGGAGGATCTCTCCTGCCCGGATCCATTCATTCTGGTATCGGAACATATCCTCGAGCGGGTTTTTGATGCCAGCAAGAAGATCCATGATCAGCCGGCGCCTTGCACGGGGCATCCGGTTATAGTGTGTCGGCTCTGCCAGTGAAATATCTCCTTCCGACATAGCAGCCAT
>JAFOIR010000014.1 GCA_017420625.1 Bacillota bacterium | reverse complement strand
TTTTTCGCCCTTGCCCATATCCATAGAAAAACCGAACTGCTTGGCCTTCGTGGATCCGATATCGAAGAACGTGACATTATGACCGATGATCGTATGGCTCTCGCCGTCCTTTACCTCGATCAGATGAAGGCTCTTCCCTACATGAGCGAAGTCTTTCTTCTCCAGCAGTTTATCAGCCATCTCCCGAAGGATGCTCAGCACTTCTCCATGCCCGTAGATCCGGGCTTCGCCTTCGTAATTGCCGCGGCTGATGTTCTGACAGATCATCCGCATCATCCAGACGATACCCATAATGTGATCCAGATGCCGGTGCGTGAGGAAGATATCCCGCATATCCTGCCACTTGAGGCCTGCATATTTCAGCTGCCGCAGGATCGT
This sequence comes from Bacillota bacterium, assembly GCA_017420625.1. The sequence continues at coordinate 5,263 of JAFOIR010000014.1, read as the reverse complement.
GCCTCCGCCGCCGCCATCGACCATGAGATACTTTTTCTCTCCATCCGGAAGTTCATCCGTCAGGACAAAGCAGGTATTGTAGCATTCGGTGACCTGGGCGTTGCCGGTACCAAGTATCGTGATCTTCATGGATCTCTCCTCCCCGGACTTCAGCCCAGCCACTTAAGGAACGCCTGAACCCAGGTATCCCAGAACTGCCAGGTATGTGCACCGGGTGCTTCCTGGTAGGAATAGTCGATCTGAGGATGTTTTTCAAACCAGTCCCGGGTGATCCTGGCGCTGTCCAGCAAAAAGTCTTCAGTCCCGCAGACATGGAAGAAACGAGGCATCTTTTTGCCTGCTGCAAGATTCTCTTCGCCAAGTACGAAGGGATCCCATTTTGTCCCACGCAGGGTCGACTGATCGGTCGTTCCGTAGATCGCCTGTGATATCGGCACCCCTCCGCTGGGACGATTTTTGATCAGCGGCGTCGCACTGTCCGTACGGTAGAACAGATTGCCTGAAGAGAAGATCCCGGCCGCGCCATAGCGCTCCGGTTTGGAAAGAGCGATCTTCAGCGTCCCCATACCTCCCATGGAAAGACCGGCAATGAACTGATCCTCCGGGGCAGTGGAAATGGGGAAGAATTGTGCCATGACACGAGGCAGTTCTTCTGTGATATAGTCACTGTATTTCGGACCGTGCAGCATATTTTCATAACGGGAAAGAAGAACCTCCGGCATCACCACTGCCAGATCCATGGAGGCAACATACCGCTCAATATTGGTCCGGCGCAGCCAGATGGTATGATCGTCGGAAGCACCGTGCAGCAGATAAAGAACCGGATAGCGGTCCTTCGTTCCGCTGCTTCCTTCGACACCGATCCCGTGGATCTTCTGCGGCAGGATCACGTTGACGGACGTACACATACCGAGTGTCTCGGAAAAGAATTTAACCTGAAACAGTGCCATCAGCGCATCCCCCTTTCTTCCAGTTCCAGCCACTCGATGACGCGCTGGATATTACGGTCCCAAAAGCCCCATTCATGAGTGCCGGGCTCTTCCAGATAGGTCAGGTCGATCCGGCCTTCAAAACGGTTTTTGAACCGCAGATTCGTCTGATAGAGGAAGTCTTCTGTTCCGCATGCCATGAACAGGCGCGGAAGATCGGTTCCTTTCCGGATGTGCTCCTCGAGCTGATAAGGCAGATCGTCGATGCTGCCTTTGACAGACTCCGCATCACCAAAGATCCAGTCGAATGCGCCTTCCTTTCGGTCCGGTCTCGCTGTAAAGTTTGCAAGATCTGTGGCCGGATCCAGAAATCCGGAGAGACTTGCTGCGTGAGAGAATTTCTCCGGGAAACGAAGGGCAAGTTTAAAGGATCCGAAACCTCCCATGGAAAGGCCTGCTACGAACGTCTTCTCTCTTCGTGTGGAAAGAGATGGGAAGAACTCATGAATGATCTTCGGCAGTTCTTCTCCAAGATAACGGAAGTAGTCGTAGCCATACTTCATATCACAGTAAAAGCCAAGATCTGTCGAAGGCATAATGACAGCCAGACCCTTGGCTGTGGCATAGCGCTCGATGGACGTACGGCGCTGCCAGATCGTATGATCGTCGGTCGCCCCATGCAGCAGATAAAGAACCGGGATATCGTTTTGCGCAGCCGATTGATCGCCGGCCTGGCCGATCCCGTTGGCTGCCTGTGGCAGGATCACATCGATCTGCCGCTCCATTCCCAGTGCCTGAGAGAAAAAGTTTGCCTGTATGAGTGCCAAGTTTTCACCTCCTGTGAATTGATCTTTTTACAGCAATTGCATCAGCTGGCACTGAGGAATGCCGGCACTCCAGAACTTCTCCAGAGGAAGCTTCTTCACCTGGCAGAAGATACTGGAATTCATGGCACCATGTCCTACGATCAGGATATTTTCCCCTTTCTCCAGCCTTGGTGCTATGACCTCCTGAAGAAATGAACCTGTCCGGTCAAAAAGTGCGGCCATCGTCTCTGCGCCTTTTCGGGATGTATCGTCCAGCTGATCATCATATTGCTCGGGATGATGGAAAAAGATATTGATCGGACAGTCCGGGATATCAAAGCTGTTTTCGAGTCCTTCGTACAGGCCGAAATTCATTTCTTTGAGCCGGTCATCAAAAAGGATCGGTATATTTCTGCCTTCCAGCAGAATTTCAGCTGTTTGTCTTGCCCGCACAAGCGGGGAAGAAAAGCAGATATCCAAAGGAAGATCTGCGATCCTTTCCCGCTCAAGCTTTGCCTCTCGCCGTCCTTCTTCGTTCAAGGGAATATCCGTCTGTCCCTGAAGCTTACGTCGGAGGTTCCAGTCTGTCTGTCCGTGTCTGATAATATACAGCATTTACTCTTCCGCCGGGGCTGTCTGAAGGATCGTGATTCTGCCCTGACCGTAAGGCTCGGCATACTCAGCGCCAACCACACCGCCAAGTGTTCCGACGATATAATCGATCAGCACCTGGTTATCCAGTTTGACTCTGTCCTGCAGCACGTTGGCGCCGTCGAACATCGTAAAGCCGTCACCGTGACTGAGCAGCATGTAGTCGTGGCTGGCCAGTGTATAGGTCTTTTCCGGATCGATCGGCTCTCCGCCGACGGTAACATTCTGAACACGTCTTTCGCCTTCGATACCGGTAAACATACCATTCTCATCGTGTGTACAAGGCGTGTCGATATCGACATTGATCTCGTAGGTAAGACCCGCTACCTGCAGGAATCCGCCATTCTGGTTGGGAAGTCCGTGTGCACCCCATTCCAGTGCATCCAGGATCTGCTGACCGGTTACTTCGATCACAGTCATCATGTTGCCAAAGGGATGGACGCTGATGATATCGTTAAAGGTGATGTCACCTTTCTTGATGCTGACACGGATACCGCCGCCGTTGACAAAAGCAATGTCAGCACCGGACTGATCCAGATATGCATCGGCACAAAGATCACCAAGGTTGGTTTCCTGACTGCGGACGATACGCAGAGGATTGCCGGACTGATCGACCTCGACCGGATCATAGATCGTCAGGTCTACGGTTGTGGAGGCAACGACCTGTCCAAGCAGTGCTTCCAGATTTTCTTTCGCTTCCGCGACTGCTGTACCAACTTCATTCTCAATGCCGAACAGCTCGACGGCTGTTGTATCGTTCGGCCAGCTCCACAGACTGGTCTCAAGAACTTCGCCCTCTGCGGAAATATGGCTGTAGCCGATGCAGCTGAGCTTGGTCCCGACCGCCTGACGAGTGACTTCTTTTCCGTCCTTATCGGTCATGACAACATGTTCGGTGTCATGGCTGTGGCCATCCAGGAATACATCAATGCCACTGACATGGGAGATCACATCCGCATAGGTCCAGGGAATGCATTCTGCTTCCAGACCCAGATGTCCCATCACATAGACCAGGTTCGCACCCTCCGCACGGGCGGCGTCCACCGCACTCTGTACTGCCTGATAGAGGGCATCCCCTGTCTCATCCTGCTTGAAATTATAGATATATTCTCCTGCTTCATTCTGGAAGTAAGCGGGAGTAGAACTGGAAGGTGTCTCCGGAGTCGTCACACCGACAAATGCGATCTTCTGCCCGGCACGCTCCAGGATCACATAAGGTGCGAAAACAAGTTCACCCTCTTTATTGAAGTTACAGCTGATATAGGTATATTCAGCTTTTTTCGTCAATTCCAGGAAAATATCCATTCCGTAATCAAACTCATGGTTGCCGGGGATCGCGACATCGTATCCTGCCTGATTCAGCAGTCCGACCATTGTTTCTCCTTTGTCCAGAGTACCGAGAGTTTCGCCCTGAATGGCATCGCCATCATCTACCAGAATGACTTCATAACCGGCTTTTTCCAGCTCTTCTTTCACAGCGACAAGGCCTGCCAGTCCGAATCCATGGTCGACACCGCAGTGTATATCACTGGTAAAAAGAACATAGATTTCACCGTTCTTCTCGATTGCTTCTTCTACGGGCGGTTCTTCTTCCGGCTTGAATTCCTCAGCCTTGGATTCTTCGGTCTGAGAAGGTGCCTCTTCCTTTGAGGTTTCCGTCTGAGAAGATTCAGGTGCAGCTGTCTGCTTGGCGCCGCATCCTGCCATCACGAAAACCATCATCAGAACCAGCAGATATGCCAGTCCCTTTTTCCAGGTTTTCATTGTACCATTCCTCCTAGTAATTATTTAACGTCGGCTGTTGAGCTGCCATCCGACGATCGAGCCAACTATTCCCCCTATAATATGAGAGCGATTGGAGATATTGTCCTGAACGAACAGTCCGTCCAGTACCTGCTGACCAAGATAAATGACCGCGACCAGGATAAAGGTGATCGGGATCTCTCCTTTCCTGAAACCGGTGAAGGAGGTCAAGAGAATGAAAGCAAATACTACACCGCTGGCACCGCAGAGTGCGACGTGCGGGAAGAAGATAAAGTTGACCAGACTTGTTGCGAACGCGGTCAGAACGATCACCCACAGGATCCGATCCGATCCGTATTTCTCCTCCAGTCCCGGTCCGAGCAGCAGCAGGTAGGAAGCGTTGCCGATCAGATGTGCCCAGCCGCTGTGTCCGATCACGTGCGTAAAAAAGCGGACATACGTCAGAAGAGAAAGCAGCGAGGACCGGTAAGTCATAAACAGATGTTCAGTTGTCCAGCCGCCCGTTAAGTATCCCAGCACCAGCGCAATGATACAAAGCAGTACAAAGCTCAGTGTGACTGGGGCATTCCATACAAATTTCAGCTTTCTCATCGTTCCCTCCACTGTGGACTTGTGATCGTCAGTCCGTCATAAGCTACATGGATTTTGTCTTTCTCGCAGATCTTCACGGTTTCTTCGTGAGACTTATGCAGTGTCACCGCCAGATGATCGATGTAGATGACCGTATGATCATCGATCGCGCCGACCGTTTTCAGCGATGGCAGCATCATCCGGATCATTGGAAGACTGTTATGTTCTGCGAGGCGTTGATCGCCTACATAATCACCGACCGTACAATCCAGAATCATCAGATCCAGTTTCTGTTTCTTCAGATACCGATAGGTATCAAAGAGAAGCCATCCGCCGTCCATGCCGTAGAAGATCTTCTGTTTTTCTGCCTCGATCAGTAAATGCTGCGGGAAGTAGGCCGGGTCATGATTGGCCGGCAGACCGGTTACCCGGAAATCATCGCTGACCTGATAGGTCTTCATGGACTCCATCGGATGCACCTCGGTACCAGGAATGAATTTCAGTTTTTCATTTTCCTGATCACAGGCCGCAGCAGAAACCCAA
>JAFOIR010000110.1 GCA_017420625.1 Bacillota bacterium | reverse complement strand
CGGGGCGCCTGGAAACTGCCGTCTGTTCCTGCTTCGTGGGCAGGCTCCTCTCCCACATACGTATCTCAGCGATGGAATCGACAAGACCGCAGCCGATCTGCGCTATTTGTAAAAGCTGGGCAGCCGTCTGGCGGCAGGCCTTGCTCTCGCACTCTTCGTTATAGCGCACCAGAATTCGGTCCACTTCCTTTTCCAGCACCGGCACCACCCGCTCCGGGGTGACAGCCTGGCGGATTCTGGTGAGCAGTTCTTCCTTATCCTGTTCCAGTAATTCTTCCAGTCTCATCGCTTCTTTTCCTTCCTCTGTAACTGTTCAGGTACCCTGAACAGTTACCCTTCTCTTTCTCTACACCCTATCACAATTCGAGAGGTGATTCAACTGAAAACTTTATAAAGAGCTTCTTAAGCGTTTACCCAGGGCCATGCAGAGGTGACCTGCCCGCCCCCTGCCCTCCGCCATGCACATAAGAAAAGAGCCGGGGGCTTTAGGGCAGTGTTCATAAAACAGTAGAGACTGAACAATGAGCACTGTCACTAATGGATTGGCGAAAATGAAATAAAATACCGAGTACTATGGGATCACACCCCCACAGTACTCGGTATTTTTACTTATTGCCGTACCGGCAACTACCATCGAGAGAGTAAACTAAAATTTCGTATTGTAACGCCGCAGTATCACTTTGGCAGCTTCCTTTTTCCGGTAATACTCTCAACTTCAAGAACATAAACCGCCGTTCTGGAGATTGCTGCCGGATTAAAATAAGCATTTTTCCCAGGATGATATTGATCCATAAGTGCTCGCAGTGCCTGTTCCTTCTCTTTATCACTCAGAAAACGAATTGTGCCACTGCCAATGACACTTTCATAAGCCATGGTACAGTAACCCTGCTCCTCAAAATACTGAAGCTGATGCTTTCCATCCATCTCAAAAGATGCGCGGTTATCCTTGCGAATAAGGTCCAGCTTCATTCCTTCTAATGCACTGTGAAAGATCAGTGAAATCTTATCTTCATCAACTGATAATCCGAAATTCATCGGTACAATATAAGGGTAGCCCTCATTATTCAATGCCAGCCTGCAAACATCACATCTGCGCATGATCTCCAATAGTTCTTCACGATTAGATACTTCTCTGTTCTTTTGTCTCATTTATCCTTTTCCTTTCTAAATCCACGTGGATCTGCTTTCTCACAGCCTTCCGGCTTGCATATCTCGCAAGCTGTAAGTGGATACTTCCGCGAGGAATGATGTCGATTTATACACTCCTCACAGTTCATATATAAATCACAATCAACATTCAGGCAAGGACAGTTTTGTGGATCATATAACATACAGGCCTCCTGTCATCCGATAAACTTCGCCATGTCAGCTTCCGGTGTACTGATAGGTGCAATGCCATAGTTTTCGACTAAGAACTTCAGGATATTCTCCGAAATAAACGCCGGAAGACTCGGTCCAAGGTGAATATTCTTAATACCGAGATGCAAAAGCGTCAGCAGAATACATACGGCTTTCTGTTCATACCAGGAAAGCACGAAATGAAGCGGAAGGTCATTTACACCACATCCAAACGCTTCTGCCAGAGCTGCTGCAATGCACTCTGTTCTTTATCCAAAGTTGCTATCTTTTCCATATCATCAGCTGATAACTTGTTGTTTTAGTGAGATACAGAAGGGAAAACACAATGAATTCCTCAATCACCTTCTCTTTTATTGTAAATGGCTCTGCAAAAGGATGCAAATTTACAACAAAGTAAGGGCAAATTCCAGCAAGTATTGTTTTCCCAAAATCCAGACGGCGAAAACGACAACAAATCATCGTCATATGACCAGATTATTGTTCTTCCCTTACCTGCTTCGATACTTCAGTGGCGTCATCCCATACCTAGCCTTGAATTCTCTGATGAAATATGACACGTTTGGGAAGCCATTGTCCTGCGCGATGTCCAGCACGCTGGCATCCCTTGTCCGCAGCATCTCCTCCGCTTTCGCCAGACGATAATTTTTCAGATAAGTGACAAAGGACATTCCCAGCGTCTGCTTGAAGAAACGCATGAAATGAGCCTCCGAGAAATCCACCTGTGCTGCCGCATCTGCCACGGTAATAACCTCCTGATAATGATCCTGCACGTAAACCAGCACCGGCTTCACCCGTTCCAGGGCATCTCTTCTGGCTGCCCTTTCGGTTCTCTCCGGATAAAGCTCCAGCAGTCTGCTGCACAAGAGAAAAAGAAGGCTTTTTACCATAAGAGGACTGTCTGTCTCCTCGCATTCCTTGAGGGGTGCATAAAGCAAAGAAAAGCCCGTATCCACCTCTTCCAGGAAGGTCGGCATCTGTATCATCCCATCCAGAAGCGGTGTCAGATACTGCTGATCAAATATGTCATTATCATGGGATTGCAGCAGCCTTGGATGAAAAATGATATTCTCGTACTCCATCCTCTCCTTCTCGTATTGGCATATGCCATGCAGCTGCCCGGGCAAAATGAACATTATAGCCGGTGCCGTCAGCACCCGCTTCTCAAAATCCACACTCACAATCCCCTTTCCTTCTTTAATTAATATGATCTCCATCTCCTCATGCCAGTGGGGCAGGACCTCTGAGAAGAGATCCGGAATAACACAGGAATAGATACTGAAAGGGTAGCTGTGCTCTCCGTGCGATTTGTTCTCTCTGTAGTTTTCGTAATTGGTTATGATTTTATCATTTTGCATTTTGTTCACCATGTGTGGGCGGGCCAGGGGGTCGGTTCCGGTGGCACCTTTTTCTTTATAATTTGTTTATAAACTGGTCAATTTATTAATTTTTCATTAAAAAAAGTGTGCCACCGGAACCGACCCTCTGGCTCAAATCATGCTAGGATTGTGTGATTTTCTGAGGATATCGTGCAAGATTGCAAGCCTCGTTTATGCTACTTTATTGTATGTAGTGAGGAGGGTTCGGGGAACGCCGGAGCACCGGTGGAACCCTCCTGTAACTTTTGATTATCAAATCCAGGAGGGAACCCATGAACCGTAAAGCAGGCGTTTTAATGCCAATCTTCAGTCTGCCATCCAAGTATGGAATTGGATGTTTTGATCAGGCTGCCTATGATTTTGTTGACTATCTGACTGAGGCCGGCCAGACCTACTGGCAGATTCTGCCACTCAGTCCTACCAGCTTTGGCAAGTCCGACAACTCACCTTATCAGTCCTATTCAGCATTCGCAGGCAACCCATATTTCATCAGTCTGGATGTGCTGGTGGAGGAAGGTGTGCTGACGGCATCTGAGGTGGAAAACGGTGATTTTGGCAAGCGTCCTGGCACCATTCATTATAAAAAATTAAACGACAATCGTTATGCTATCCTTCGCAAGGCTTACCAGAGAAGCCACGTAAATGAAGATCCTGCTTATCAGGAGTTCTTAACCAACAATGGCTGGTGGTTAAATGACTATGCTCTTTTCATGGCGCTTCACGATTTCTTCGAGGGCAAGACCTGGATGGAATGGCCGGAGGATATCCGCATGCACTGGGATTTTGCTGTTGATTATTACAACCGCGAGCTCTACTTTGAAACCGAATTCCAGAAATACATGCAGTTCAAGTTCACGCAGCAGTGGACTAAGCTGAAGGCCTATGCCAACAGCCGCCATATCCAGATCATCGGTGACATCCCGATCTATGTATCTGTCAACAGTACCGATGTATGGGCTCATCCGGAGCTTTTCCAGTTAGATGAGTATCATGTGCCAACAGCAACCGCCGGCTGCCCTCCTGATGCATTCGCTGCAGATGGACAGGTTTGGTGGAACACCCTTTACAACTGGGATTATCACAGAAGCACCGGCTACGAGTGGTGGTCTTCCCGTCTCTGGTATATGTTTCAGATGTATGATGTGGTTCGTATCGACCATTTCCGTGCATTTGACGAGTACTTCTCCGTACCTTACGGCAGCAATTCTGCAGCAGATGGTCACTGGGAAAAAGGACCTGGCATGGATTTCTTCCGCACCATCGAATGGCGTCTGGGCCGCAAGCAGGTTGTAGCGGAGGATCTTGGTCTCATGACCAACACTGTTCGCCAGCTGGTAAATGAAACCGGTTATCCAAATATGAAGGTTCTGCAGTTTGGCTTTGATAAGGGTGACATCGGATACGGCAATGACTATCTGCCACACAATTACGGCCACAATTGCGTCGTATACACCGGAACCCATGACAACGAGACCATCGTTGGCTGGTACCAGGGCTTAGACGAAGAGATGCACCACCTGGTTCGCAATTATCTGAACGACTTCTACACTCCGGACGATAAGATCTACAAGAGCTTCGTAGCCATGGCACTCCGCTCAACCGCAGACACCTGTGTCATCCCAATCCAGGATTACCTGGGACTGGACAACAAGGCCCGCAACAACGTACCAGGTACCGACAGCGGCAACTGGTGCTGGCGCGTCACCAAGTCCAAACTCACTGAAGAACTGAAGAAGGAGATCCTTGTCAACACCCTTCAGTACGGTCGTCTCAACTGGGACAATTCCGAAATTCTGGAATTCTAGTACAGCGACAAAACAGCATATGACTTTTATTCATACCATGATTGGTGTTCTCCCCTTCCTAAACAGG
>JAFOIR010000109.1 GCA_017420625.1 Bacillota bacterium | reverse complement strand
CGCATCAGCCATGTTTTCTCACTGCATTCCTCCCTGAAAGCAGGCAGTGCTTTGTACGCTTTTATAAATGTCTCCTGTACTGCATCCTTGGCTAAATCAGCATCACCCAAAAGCGCACAGCATGTCCGCTGCAAAGAGTTCTGCCATGCATTGATCATTTGATACAATTTCTCTTCTGTGGTTTTGTCCGGCGCCTTGACATTTTCCACACGCATCTGCCTCCTTTCATCATATTAGACGAATATTTTTCGCGAAATATAACCTTGACAATTGGTCCTCGCTCATCGACCCTCGCTCATCGCCATCATCGCTTATTTGCTCATTTGCTGCTCATTTTGCTTATTTGCGATAATTAGCCCCTCGATGATGGGCTTTTTCAGAGCATCTATCTTAGTGCCACCGCATTGTTATACATGATTTTTTCTTGTTGGGCAAAGGATGAAAAGAGCGTGCCACCCTATTCTTATGCGAAGATATTATTGTTTCAATTTCTCTCCAGATCCAAAGTTTTTTTCCTTCTTCAAATTTGCTGGATCTGCGCTGAGTATTATTGTTTCAGCCTTCTCTTTTTCCTTCGACTTCAGCTTACTTGTGTGAACCAGAGAGCGCAGTGACTTGTCTGTTTCCGCAGTACTTATGGCCAGATCCAGTTCACGGACTTTTTTACCGGTTCCTTTTTCGATATTCCGGACGATCTTTTTCTCCATTTCGGAGCGGACCTCTAGGCGCTTTTCTTCAACCTCTTCAGGATCATATTCTTCGGATTCCAGGGAGAGTTCGACGTATTCCTGCTTTTCATCTTCAATCCTGGATTCACTGTCTTCAATCGCCTGGTCGACATCGGTGATTCTTTCCTGTAAACGGGTAATTTCCGTGCTGATCTCCTTCATGCCGGCAGTGTCTGTTTTCCCGAACCATGACATGATTTCTTTTTCCTGTGCTATCAGATCCCTGACTACGGCTTCCTGATCATTGATTTTCCTGTCAAGTTCCTTGTGCCGGAAAACATGGATTGGAGAAAGACTGTTTTTCTCCTCAATCATACTTTTCAGTTTTTTGCGTTCTTGAATCTTCCGGGCATGGATTCTCTTGTAATCACTGAACCATGTTTCCATTTGGTTCAGCTTTTCCATCATGTTCTGTTTTGTAGAACGATTGTGTTTGATCTGATAAAAACGTTGAATGATATTTGTGCGTACTGTTTCCATTTTTTGTGCAAGGTTGATGATTGCCTCCTTAACCGGAACGGATAGCTTTTTGATCAGAGCTTTCAGTTCACGGATCAGCCTGTTATCCTGTCTAATCTGTCGGTTCAGTTCACAGCGATCAGACACTTCGCCTTTCTTCTCCATGATCCGGGCGGCGACGCCTTCGTGAATTGTAGGCTTTTCGTCCAGCCCCCGTTCCGCATGACTGCGGTGATCTATCCGTTCTTCACTCCCGGCGTGTTCCAGATGATGATTGACAATATCTTCCCAGGCAACACGCCATTTCTGTAATTGCTCTTCACTGTTCCATCTGGCAGTAATCGGATTCTGTCGTCCGTATTTCGTGCTTTTTGCGTACTTGCTGGCCCGTTCATATCCATGTGCTTCGCCTTCGGCGGCCGGCATGTACACCTTTTTCTTTCCGACCAGATACGGATACTGTTTCTGCCAACCGTCATTCTGAGCTTCTTTGAATTCGGCGGCAGTAAAACCGCGTTCTTCTCCGTTCCGGATACAGATGTATTCCTTTTCTGTTTTATGCTGCCAGGTTCCGTCCAGATTCAGCGGACGCAGAGTGGTCATAATGTGCGCATGGGGATTGTGACCGTCCGTGTCATGGATTGCTACATCCACGCACATACCATCGGATACAAACTGAGTCTGGACATATTCCGTCAGCAGAGGAATCCATTCATCTTTTTCCAGCTCAACCGGCAGCGCGACAACATGCATCCGGGTCAACCGGTTGTCTTTGGATTTCTCCGCTGACTCGACAGCGTTCCAAAGGGTTTCCCGGTCCTGCCATTCAGCAGGGGCCATGGGCGGCAGAAAGATCTGTTCCCAGACCAGGCCACCTTTCCGGGTATAATCATGCTGAATACCGTCATAATCATTAAACACGACGGAACAGCTGATATAGGCAGAGGAAGCGCAGGCGGATTGTCCGCTGCCACGGCTTCCGATGCTGACAGCGTTATGGTAAATTGCCATCGATAGCGTTCTCCTTTCCGGCTCCGCAGAGCCTGTTTCTGCTTCTCTTTTAAAAGAGAAGTGACTGGATGCCCGCAGGCATCCATACCCCGGCAAAGCTGCCGGTGGCAGGTTTGCAAAACACGGTTGACCGGCATGAGTTTCATGCCGGCTGCATATTTCCCGTGCTGATCGGAATCAGCGTGGGAAATGTGCGTCAACCGCGCAGCCGATGACCGACATGCCCGCAGGCAGGACGGCATTGGCTGAAGGCGTCCGCAGACGCCGCATCCCCCTCGGAGAGCGCACGGCTGCCGAAGGCAGTACCACCACCCGCGAGCGGGTGGTGAGTAAGTGCGCCCTTCGGGATTTTTAATAGGGAGTCCGACTCTTGCCGAACTCCCCATCGCGTTAACTGGTTCCTTCGTACCTGCTGAAAGTACGCTCCAGGAAAACCTGAAGATCATTCAATTCCATCTCCTTTACGGCAGGATGCGCTTTCTCAAGGATCGCTCCTTCCTGGATCAGCCGCCTCGTCCGCGCTTTCTGCTCTTTCTTACGATCCCGGTTCTCGGTTTCCTCCAGACGGTGCTGTGCCTGGATCAGCTGTTTTTCCCTGTCATTCGGGATGATGATCTTGCTTCCCATATTCGTTTCACCTCCTGTCGGTTGCATCAGAATGATGCAAAATGTGGTTTTTCTGCATCAGATTGCATTCATCTGATGCAAAGTGATGCAGAACTATCGGCTTAAACGCCGATAAACCCAAAGTCAATCGCGCTGTCGCTGAAATCGATATCGGCTGCCTCAGATATGGATAGGCCAGAGGAAGAAACAGGCAGATCGTTTTTTCTGTCAACGATCTGCCCGGGAGCGGGAATGCCGGCGGCATATTCCGAAATATGTGCCGGAAGCACCTGCTTCATCTTTTCCGCAACGATTTCTGCAGACTTTTCAGCGATTCGCAGGATGTCTTTCTCAGACAGGCTGGCTGAAAAGCCTGCCTGAGAAGTGAGCATCTCAGTGAGAATCCGTCCATAGGACTGATGGGTTCTCTCATGGATGCTGTTGATCCGATCAAGCACATGCCTGTCGGATTCACGATCATCGTAAAAGTGAGCCGTGATGGTATGCCTCATATCAGCTCACTCCTATCAGCTTCGATTCGCGTTCTTTTTTCCAGATATAGCCCTGCGCCATATACTCAAATCCCTTGGCTGAAGCATGCAGATCGTTTTCAAAGATTACGGTATGGGAATCATAATTCCCAAAGTTTTTCACAAGGCACCCGCCGCCTCCAACGATGAACAGTTTCATAATCCGCGGATCGTAAGCATGTGAGCGGAGTGAATCAAACAGACCGGCCACATACTTTTCAGCAATAGCAGTCAGGTCTGTAAGATACTTTTCTTCCAGATTGACTTTTTTCGTCCGAAGAAACTGTTCGATTGTTTCTTCCTGAATGGGCAGACCGTAAACATCCATCATGCGTTTTTTTATTGCCAGTACACATTGATTGACACCCAATGTTTCTGTCCAGACAAAGCGCTCGTCAGGCTTTCCGTCCTGAAGCCGCATCATATTCATGGTGCCGTTACCGATATCAGCCATCATGACGGTTCCGCTGAACAGCTTAAAATCATTCATCTTTTTATCGTAATCAACACTCCGGACGACAGCGGAATAACCCTGCGGGAAGACGAAGCAATCAACAAAGTGAATGTGATACTCCGTCTTCCTGAAACTGAAATGTACATTCTGGTTTTTCAGCATGTACTCCCGGTACTTTTCCCTTTGACGGGTCGTCCAGGTTGTCGGGAGGCCGACAGCCAGAAGGACATTGGCATCGGAGATATGATCTATACTCAGTTCGCAGGCAACAGCGGCCAGCGTCAGAATATAGAATTCATCATCTTCGGTTTTATCGTCGACGAAAGCCTTATGGCCTTCGCCGATCCGATACCAGATCCCGTTGTATTTCAGGATGTCACCCTCAAACATGGGTTCGGTATCCATGGCAATCAGTCCGGTCGGAAAGATGGACCGTGCCGTTTTCATGTTCCCGTAACCGGCATCCACACCGATAATCAGGGAACTGGTAATGTTTTTCATAATAGTTTCAGTCCTTTCTATAAAACTGCCTTCGTAACCTCCGGGGCGGGATGATGGTTTTCAGGCAGCCATTGCCTGAGCGGGAACTGCAAGCTTCTCAGCTGCGTGATCCACGGTTTCCAGGAATTTCTTTCCTTTTTCGCTTTCGAAGAATTCCTGCATCCGCGGCAGCATAACCCGGGCCAGGCGTTCAATCGCCTCATCCGGAATTATCATTTCACCGTTGCTTCCGGTCTCTTTCATGGGCATCCCTCCTTTCCTTTTTCTTTTTCGGTCGATATCGGATTCTCAGAGAATCCTGGATTCGATCATTTTTCTTGCACCGGCTCCCTTGCTGTCTCCGGCAGGACACCTTGTTTGGCTCGGTACCGGCCCCAGTGGGGCGCTCCCCTCCGAAGGAGGAGGGATCATCGCGGTTTCGACAGGTTCGGGACGGCTGTTCAGTTGAGAAGGTTCACCTGCCTGAGGGGTGATGCAGTTTGCCTCAGGCGCATTGAGTTTATTAAGTTTTTAAGCGTTTTTGCGTATATACCAGAGGTCGGAAAGGCATAGAAAAAGGAGCCTCTTTCCACGTTCTTGGAAAAATGGTACAATAGCGGTGGAATAAGGCTCCGGAGGTTTTTCGATGCAAGTTAAGCTGACGATTCAGGAAAGGCTGAAAGATCTGCGCTGCGAACGGAAACTGACACTGGAACAGCTGTCAGAAAAAGTCGGTGTATCCAAATCTGCTCTGGGGAATTATGAATCGGATACCTATAAAGACATGAGTCCGTTTGCAATCGCAAGGCTGGCAAGGTTTTATGGCGTTTCAACGGATTATCTGCTTGGATTGACAGAGAACAAGGACCGGGAAGGCGGCGATATCGCTGAACTGCATCTGAGCGATGAAGCGTTGGAAAAGCTCCGGGCCGGAACATTCAATCATCGGCTTCTGAGTGAAATAATCATGCATGACGGTTTTCCCCAGCTGATGACGGATATCGAGATCGTGGTTGACCGCATAGCTGAAATGCGGGTTCAGAGCATGGATTACATACTGGATAAAGCACGTCAGGAAGTAATTGCCCAGCACAATCCGGGTAAAAATGATCTTCATTTGCACACGATAGATCAGGCCTTGAGGCTTGACGAAAAAAGCTTCTTTGGCTATGTGGTGCATGAAGATCTGGATGCAATTATGTATGATATCCGGGAAGCTCATAAAAATGATCCCATGACAGCGGATGAGGGGAGCATTCCGGCAAAAGATACTGTTATGGAGAAGATCCAGCAGGCAATGGACTGCAAAACGGCAGCAGAGTTCCTGGCAAAACAGTTCTGTGATACCATGCAGATTCCTATGGAAAAGGTGTCTGAAAACGAAATGATTATGCTGATCAATCTGCTCGGTAAATCCCCGCAGATAAAGAATCTGAACAGTATGCGGGGAAGAACGCAAACGCCGCATGGACCTGGGAAACGGAAAAGAAGACGGTAAAAACGGCATTCGTAAAAGAGTTGTAATTCCAGATCAGGCGTCCCTTGAAACAATGTGGACGCCTTCTCTTCTTGGAAGCTTCCTGTAACTTTGCCCGCTGATTATACTATTATGATCGGTGGGTCTCCTGCTATAGATTTATGCGCAGATTAGGTGCAGATTATTGCTGCAGATTATTGCAGATTTTTTTCTTGTAACGGTTTTTCTTCTGCTGCGACTAACTATATGAAAGCTGCTTTCAACAGGAATGAAGGGAGGTGAACACTACGGATGAAATGGAGAAAATCTACAGCCGGTACAGCAGAACGGTATACGCCTATCTGCTGCGGCTGTGCAACAACGTTGAGCTGGCTCATGAACTGACACAGGAAACATTTTATCAGGCAGTCAGGAGCATTCAACGTTTTGACGGCAAAAGCAATGTCAGCACATGGCTTTGCAGTATAGCCAGGCATCTTTACTACGATGCACTTCGCCGGCAGCGACCTTTTGAGGAACTTCCGGAACAGATTCCATCCCCGGGAGACTTTACAGAACAGATTATCTGTAAGGATCAGGCAATGATTGCTCACCACAGGCTGCATATGCTGGAAGAGCCTTATCGAGAAGTGTTCACATTACGTACATTCTGCGATCTGTCCCATATTCAGATTGCGGAGTTGTTCGGGAAAAGCGAGTCCTGGTCTCGGGTCACCTATTACCGTGCCCGCCGGATGCTGCAGGATGCAATGAAGGAGAATGACGATGAAAAGGAACGACTGTAATATTATCAGGGATCTGATGCCACTAGTACTGGACCGAGTGGCCAGCGATGAGAGCCGGGAGGCTGTTGAAACGCATATCGTTGCCTGTGAGGAATGCAGAAGACAGTATGACGCAATGAAGTCGGATCTTCCGGAAGAAACCCGCGTGGAATATGAAGAAGAACAAAAGCAGTTTACAGAAGCCCTGAAAGCTGTCCGGACGAGAAAGATCAAGCGCCGGATCTGCAAGGTTGCGCTGGCAGCGCTGGCCTGTATGGCTGCTGTACTGATCGGCCTGTTTGCATATGATGCACTGTTCTGGAAGATGACAGTTCCTGTAGACAATCAATACTATTCCCTGAGCATATGCGAAACAAAAAGCGGACAGTATGTTATTACTGCAGATGCAACGCAGCTGGACTTTAACACGATGACAGCCAGTGAGGATGCCTGCATCGACGGTCGGGACATCGTATACATTCGCTTCATGGCTGCGCCGATCCATACGCCCGCTTCAGCCGGTTCTGTGATTAAAAAGTGGGATATTATGGTTATGGAGAACGATGGAGAGGATCCGGTGGATGAAATCCGTCAGGGAACACCGGATAACTATATTACCATTTGGAAAAAGGGAGACCCGATTCCTTCGGCATCAGAAGAGATGGAAAGATACTATGCACTGGAAAGAACCTATGAACAATGGTTTGATGCTTTGCCGCAAAACGAGGATGGAAAGGTCATGGTAGACGATGAGTTCTTCGCCTGGCAGGACGGACTCGATGCAGCCAGGAATGCTGTTCCGGAATGGAAATAGAGAGCCATCTCGGAAGATTATATGACGGAACGCCATTGTTTGTTCTCGAACAAGGAAAAACATGGACCAAGGTCAAAATCGGTCATGGGGAAGATATCGGTGTGATGATCGGCTGGATGCAGATAGAGGATCTGGTCTTTGGGACAATACCCTGCATGTAGAGCGTGAAGCAATCCAGATTAGAAGCGAGCAGGTACTGATTCCCACGGTGGAGACGTTTATCAGTTCCCGGGCCGGTCAGATAACGGAAGAACAGTTTAGCTGCTGCCTGATCATTGGAGAAACGGACCAAGGGTGTGTAATTGCATATTATCTGCCTGATGGAGATGTTGGTATGATACCGATGTCAAGTCTTGGAAATGGAAATGGATAACGATTTCTGCGGATGAAGATGTAATGCTAACGGAAGATCACGGATGAAAATTCGGTTTTCAGTCCGTGAATAGCTACAGGAAAAATCAGGAATGTTTTATCACCCACTTGGATCATGTTGCAAGTGGGTGATATTTCAATTTGGAGTTGACGAAACGCTTTATCTGGGTTATTATGAGTTGCGGATAGGAGGCATGTTGTTTGAAGGCTGTTGGAACAAGACTCAAGTATTTGCGGGAAGGGATTGGCGCTTCTCAGGCGAAGATGGCCGAAATGCTCGGCTCAACACAATCCAGCGTAAATCGATTTGAACATGGGCAGGCGACTCCTTCAGTGGAGTTGTTCCGAAAATATGCCGATATTTTTGATGTTTCACTGGACTATATCTTCTGTCGCACAGACGCACCTGAGGGCCGTACTTATAATTATCAGCCACAAATATCTGCATCGCCAGAGAAAGAAGCAGTTTACAAATTCCTGGAAACATGTTTTCAACCTGGGTCACCCAACAATCTTAAACTTAAAGAAAGCATGTTTCGTCTGATGGAGGAAAATGAACCGTGAGTGATCAGATCCAGACCTTTGAGAATCAAGCCATCCGGACAGCATGGGACGAAGAAAAAGAGGAATGGTACTTCTCTATCGTCGATGTAATCGGTGTGTTAACTGATCAACCGGATACGAGGCATGCTGCAAAGTACTGGAGCGTTATGAAAACGCGCATGAAAAAAGAAGGGTCCCAGTTGCCTACACTTTGTAGTCAACTGAAACTGTTATCTGCTGATGGAAAACGATATAACACAGACGTTGCTAATACTTCACAGCTGCTTAGAATAATTCAGTCTGTTCCTTCGCCTAAAGCCGAGCCTTTTAAACTCTGGCTGGCAGAAGTAGGCAGGGATCGGATCGAGGAAACAATTGATCCGGAAAAAAGCATTGATCGAGCACTGGAAACATATGTACGGAAAGGATACAGTCGGGAGTGGATTAACCAGCGCCTTCAGGCCATCCAGGTTCGGAAGGAATTAACCGATGAGTGGAAGGATCGAGGTGTACAGCCCGGAAAAGAGTTCGCAATTCTGACAGATGAGATTACTCGTGCATGGTCAGGATTATCAACCAGGCAGTATAAGAATCTGAAAGGTCTGAAAAAAGAAAACCTGAGAGACAATATGACTACAACCGAAATCATTCTGAATATGTTGGCTGAAACGGCGACAAAGGATCTTTCGGCAGAAGAAAAGCCAGACGGATTCAACGAAAGCGTTGCAGTCGCCAGACGGGGCGGCAGAATCGCGGGAAACGCCCGGAAAGAACTGGAAGAAGAGCTTGGAAAGCCGGTCATTTCCAGTCAGAATGCTGCTCAACTGAACACGGTTGTTACAGAAACAATTGAGGGTGTGGTGCAGGAAACCGAAGAAAGGAAACAAAAATGAATGCTGTTATCTATGCCCGGTATTCCTCCGACAGTCAGCGCGAGGAAAGCATTGAGGGTCAGATCCGGGAATGTACAGAGTATGCACAGCGTAACGGCATCACGATTCTTGGCACCTATATCGACCGTGCGCTTTCAGCCAGATCTGCGGACAGGCCTGAATTTCAGCGGATGATCCATGATGCGGAAAAAGAGCTGTTTGAAATCGTGCTGGTCTGGAAACTGGACCGTTTTTCCCGTGATCGATATGACAGCGCCCATTACAAGCATATCCTGAAAAAGCATGGTATCCGTGTTGTTTCAGCAAAAGAAAACATATCCGAAGGTCCTGAAGGGATTATTCTGGAATCCATGCTGGAAGGAATGGCTGAATATTACTCGGCGGAGCTGTCAGAAAAGATCAGGCGCGGGCAGATGGAGAACGCGCTGAAAGGGAAAAACAACGGAGGCCAGGTCACACTGGGATACCGAACCGGAACCGATGGCGTACTGGAGATCGATCCGAAAACTGCGCCGATTGTAAAAGAAATCTTTCAACGGTACGACAGCGGCGAGCTGATGAAGGACATCGTGGATTCACTGAACAGCCGCGGGCTGCTGACAGCGGCAGGCAAGCCTTTTCGGATAGCCAGTCTCGGAACGGTTCTGAAGAACCGCAAGTACCTGGGAGAATACCATTATGGGAGCATCTCAATTCCGGATAAGCTGCCGGTTATCATTGATCAGCAGCAATTCGAACGTGTTCAGAGACGGATGGAAAGCAACAAGCATGCTCCGGCAAAAGCAAAAGCGGATGAAGAATATTTGCTGACAACGAAGCTGTTCTGCGGAAAATGCGGAAGAATGCTGGCAGGGGAAAGCGGCACCAGCAGAACGGGAGCAAAGCATTATTACTACAAATGCGCAGGAGCAAAGCACGATCACAGCTGCAAGCTGAAGGCTATCAAAAAGCAGTGGATTGAACGAGCAGCGGTGATTCTTACGATCGAACGTGTCCTGAACGATACGGAAATTGACAGAATTGCAGACGCAATTATCGCACTTCAATCCAAAGAGGATGTTACGGTTCCGGCGCTGCGGGAACAGCTGAAGGATTGCGAAAAAGGCATTGAAAACATGCTCAACGCCATTCAGGCAGGAGTACTGACATCATCCACAAAAGAACGGCTTGAACAACTGGAAGCCAGGCGTGAGGATCTGAAGCTGAGTATAATGCAGGCTGAACTGGTCAGACCCAAATATACGAAAGAGCAGGTTGTGGCATGGATCAGCCAATTCAAAAATGGCAATCCAAACGATCTGGAATACCAGAAACAGATCATTGACATCTTCCTGAACAGCATATATGCTTACGATGACAGGTACGTATTCACCTACAACTTCCACGGGGGAACGGAAACAATTCCCAGAGAAGCGGTAGAAGAGGCATTTGGTTCGGATTTGACTCGTCTTGCTCCACAAGAAAACCTTGCAGATTAAAGCCTGCAAGGTTTTTTCATGCCTGTTGGGATCAACAGCACTTTAGAAATACGGCTTTTTTTCCGAAAATCAAAAGCGAATATATTGTAGATGAGTTCGTTTTATGTTATATTGTTTTAGAAAACTGGTAATTATGCCATATTTATAAAACGATGAGGTGCGCATGGAAATAAGAAGAGATGCTTATCTGAATGAACTGATTATCCGGATGCATAACAGAATGATCAAGGTCATTACAGGAATCCGCAGGTGCGGAAAATCCTATCTGATGAATTCTCTGTTTTATCGTTATCTGACTGAATCGGTCACAGATGATTCCCATATTCTCCGTTTCGCGTTTGATTCAGCTGAGGATCTGGCCAGGATCGGCGAGGATATGATTGGGCTTGCCCGGGAAAGACGGAAAGTTTCTCCGGCAAAATTCATGCGCTTCGTCAGTGAACAATCTCCGAAAGAAGGCACCTTCTATCTGTTGCTGGATGAAATTCAGGAACTGGATTGCTTTGAGGCTGTTTTAAACGGCTATCTTCGTAATCCGCAATTGGAAATTTATGTGACCGGAAGCAATTCCCGATTCCTTTCGACAGACGTCCTGACTGAATTTGAAGGGCGTGGGGATGAAATCCGTATTTACCCGCTTTCGTTTGCAGAGTTCAGCAGCGTATATGAAGGGTCTTTGGATGAAGCATGGGATGATTATATGACCTACGGAGGCCTGCCTGCATTGACAGCAATGAGAACGGAAAGGCAGAAGATCCGTTATCTCGAGTCTCAGCTGAACAATGTTTATCTGAAAGATATCATAATCCGAAACAATCTGAACCATGATACAAATCTACCGGAGCTCCTGGATGTACTGGCTTCAGGCGTGGCGACGCTCGTCAATCCGAACATCCTCGAAAATACTTTCCGCAGTGAAAAGAAGGTGAAAATCAGCGCACCGACTATCAGTCAGTACATGACTTTCCTGCAGGAGGCTTTCCTGATCAATATCGTCAAAAGGTACGATGTGAAAGGCAAAAAATATATCAATACGCCCTATAAGATCTACTTTGAAGATACCGGTCTGCGAAATGCCAGGCTGTCCTTCAGACAGAATGAACCCTCCCATCTGATGGAAAATATCGTCTATATGGAACTTCGACGCCGCGGTTATCTGGTTGATGTCGGCGTCGTAGAGATCAGAGAAAAAAACGCGGAAGGGCAGCTTCAGCGTAAACAACTGGAAATCGACTTTGTTGCAAACCTGGGCAGCAAACGCTATTACATTCAATCCGCCTATGAGATCCAGGATGAAAAGAAGAAGGCGCAGGAAATTAAATCTTTCAATCATACCGGAGACTCATTTAAAAAAATCATCCTGGTGGAAAAAAGCCTGAAACCTAAGCGGGATGAACATGGGTATGTTACAATGGGTATACGCGAGTTTCTTTTGGACCCAAACAGTCTGGAAATGTAGAAAAGCGGTGCCGGGAGGCCGGCATTTTCGTGAACTTTTATTGGGACATTCGTTGGAACAGAAATCGGAGGACAATGATGATCAGGATGATACTGACCGATCTGGATCATACACTACTGAAACAGGACGGAAGTGTTTCGGGAAAAACGCATCAGATTCTTACTGCCTGCCGGGCAAAAGGAATCCGGTTTGCTATTGCTACAGCACGGTATTGGATCGGCGCTGAACGGTATATTGATTTGCTGAACCCTGATTATGAGATTACAACCGACGGAACGCTGGTTCATTCACATGGTCAATGTATTTATTCGTGTGCGTTCTCTGCAGCTGAAACGAACAGTGTTATTTCAAGTATCGCAGAAGCAGCTCCCGGAGCAGAGATCACAGCAGCCTGCGGAAAAACCGTCTATTGGAACAGTCATCATATTTCTGAATCGGAAAAACTCCATAAGGCTGTATATTGCGATTATTCATCTCCGTTGGATGTACAGGCAAACAAAATCGTGGCCGAATTGCCGGATGAATCTGTTGCCAGGGAAATTGCAGCAAGAACGAACAGCAAACTGCAGTGTTACCGGGGAGAAAAATGGTATGCTTTTATGCCGGCAGCATCCGGAAAAACGGCAGCGATCAGAGCCCTGGCTGAGATCAGCGGAATCAGTCCGGAGGATACCGTTGCTTTCGGTGATGACCTGAATGATATTGAAATGCTGAGGTTTTGCGGCACCGGGATTGCGGTGGCCAACGCGATCCAGGAAGTGCAGGAAGCAGCAGATGAGATCACGCTCTCCAATAATGAGGACGGAGTAGCCAAATGGTTGGCTGATCATTGCCTGAAGGAAATAATGACAAGATAATTGCAAACTCTGGGTTTACAGTGTTCGACACTTTCGTAAACGGCTCCACAAAACAAACCACCCTTCATGGGTGGTTCTTTTTTTGTGTTCGCACAAGGGAGATCGAACCCCTGACTTCTCCTTCCTCCCTCTTCCTCCTTCCGTTTTCCGCCCATCTGTGATACACTCTCATGCACTGACACTCCTGTCAGTATCCCCCGTTTTTCAAACTTTCAATCATCGAGGATGAGCATATGTTTTGTTACTCTGAACAGATCACCCCGGAAGAATACCTGGCATTGCGCAAAACAGCCGGCTGGATGGAATTCCCCCTGGAGGAAGCAGCCGCCTGCGTAAACAACGCTTACCTGATGCTCTGTGTCCGGGATGAGGATAAAGTCATCGCCGCTGCCCGCCTGCTTTGGGATGGCGGCTATGTCGCGTTCCTGTCCGACCTGGTGGTGGATCCCGCGTATCAGGGACAGGGAATCGGCAGAAAGCTCATGGAAAACGTCATCCAGCGGATCAAGGCGGATATGAAGCCCGGCTACAAGGTGAAACTGACCCTGAATTCTTCCAAAGGCAAAGAAGCCTTCTATGAGAAATTCGGTTTCAGGGAGCGCCCGAATGAGGATGCCGGCGCCGCCATGGATCAGTGGCTGACCTTTGAAATCTGAAGAAACAAACATACGAGGATCTATCAATGATATACAGTCAGAAAATCACTCTGAAAAACGGAAAAGAAGCCTGGCTCCGGAACGCGGAAGCTTCAGACGAAAGCGCCGTTTTTGAAACCTTCAATCAGACCCACGCCGAAACAGACTACCTGCTTTCCTATCCGGATGAGAACAGCTACGATCCGGAGCAGGAAGCCGCCTTCCTGGACAAAAAGTCCAAAAGCCCGAATGAAATTGAGATTATCGCCCTTGTTGACGGGCAGATTGCCGGAATGGCCGGCATTGAGTCTCTCGGAGCAAAGCACAAGGTGAAGCACCGCGCCGAATTAGGCATCAGTATCCTGAAGGAATACTGGGGACTCGGCCTGGGCAAAGCACTGACGGCTGCCTGCATTCAGTGTGCCAGAGACGCCGGCTATGCGCAGCTTGAACTGAATGTTGTGGCTGAAAACGAACGGGCTGTGTCCCTGTACAGGAGCCTGGGCTTTGAAGAATTCGGCCGCAACCCCAGAGGTTTCAACTCCCGTACGACCGGCTACCAGGAACTGATCTATATGCTGCGGGAACTGTAAACAGGTCTCTGTCTGTTCCCATACGTTTCTATCCCCACACAAAAACAGAGCTGCGTCAGCAGCCCTGTTTTCTTTTCATCTTTTATTCCTTCACACGCCAGTATCCTCCGCCGCCGGCTTCCCGGCCCAGGAGTCCTTCCGCAATCATATCCCGGCGGATCGTGCAGAAATCATCATGGAAATCTGCGATGATGATGTTCACTTCCCTTTCGGTATAGATCCTGTCATAGTCAAATGCCCGGGCAATCTCCTCAAGGACAATGCGTTCCTTTTTGCGCTGGGTGGGAATCGCTTTCAGCTTTCCGTATTCAAAGAAGGCGTCGATGACCTTCTGCCGGTATCCGGCGTCCCGCTGCGCCTGGATATCCGCCTCGTCCGACTTTTCCCGGATAATCTCCAGGATGCTCGTCTCGAAGATCTCCTTGTTCAGGGAATACATCATATAATACTGGCTTTTGTAGGAGGTGACTGCGCCGGCGTCCGCCAGTTTTTTCAGGTGGAAGGAAACCGTGGGCGCTGTAATTCCCAGCCGCTCCGCCAGCCGTTCCACATACATATCCTCAATGGCCAGCGATTTCAGAATCTGCAGCCTTGACTTGTCCGCCAGGCATTTAAATAAGAGGATGGCTTTGGTTTCTGTCATTCCGCTCCCTCCCAGATCTGATCAAATTCAGCCCGGACTTCCCGGACCACGTCCAGCTTGACCTGCTCCGTCTGCATTCTGGCCGCGTCGTTATGCTCCTTTGCCTTT
>JAFOIR010000108.1 GCA_017420625.1 Bacillota bacterium | reverse complement strand
TCCTGCCATAAGACATAAAGAATCCTTCCCTGAGCTCCGTTAAATGCATCAATGTTTTTTTCTGCCAGTATCCTTTCAAATATACGATCACCCAGCTGTTTTATTTTTGTAACAAGAAATCCACCATTTGTCTTCATAATTTAATACTCCTATATCGTAGTTTTATACTACGATATAGGAGTATTTTTGTCAAGCACACATATCATAACTTCCAATTTTATGTTCTATCATTCATCTCGAAAAACTGGAATTTTACTTCCTGGCAATTACAATCGGTTGATAGAATCCTGATTCCTCCGGGAATTTCCAAATCACCTGACTGCAACCACTGGATAAAAGCAGATTCGTTAATTCTTCTCTGCGGGTAGCCCGGTAGCCTCGATCTTTCCTCCGGCAGTCTTTCTGCCTGCGTAGAATTCATAAGTCGTGCTCATACTTCTTTTCTCCTTTCATTTAGCAAGATGTATGAGCAGTAAGATGAGAGCCGGAAACCGCACATTTCATCTCCAGCAAAATCTCCAAAATCTCCAATATTTCTCCAACCGGCTGGGTTTGTCCGGCGCTTTTTCAGGCTGGTCTGGGTTTGGGGCGAAACCCCGCAACCCTTGCAATTACTGGATTTCCCTTGAAAATACAAAGCCCGGAGATTTCTCTCCGGGTCTCTGTAATTGGCTAGGGTAGCAGGATTCGAACCTGCGCATGACGGAATCAGAATCCGTTGCCTTACCGCTTGGCGATACCCCATCACTTTTTGGGGTGGATAGTGGGATTCGAACCCACGCATAACGGAGCCACAACCCGCTGTCTTAACCACTTGACTATACCCACCGCAATAAGCTTCATCGGTTGAACCGATATGGAGGCGACACCCGGATTTGAACCGGGGAATAAAGGTTTTGCAGACCTCTGCCTTACCACTTGGCTATGTCGCCATATCTGGCCAATATTTTGTTGTGATAGACCACAGAGCGCATTCCTGCGCTCTGCAGTCCATTATCTTGGCGATCCGGATCAGGCTCGAACTGACGACCTCCAGCGTGACAGGCTGGCATTCTAACCAACTGAACTACCGGACCGTGTTGGTGGGAGTTACAGGGCTCGAACCTGTGACCCCCTGCTTGTAAGGCAGATGCTCTCCCAGCTGAGCTAAACTCCCATGGTAGCGGCGAGTGGAGTCGAACCACCGACCTTCCGGGTATGAACCGGACGCTCTAGCCAACTAAGCTACACCGCCACATCGGCAGGCTGACTTAGCCGCCGCAACAAATA
This sequence comes from Bacillota bacterium, assembly GCA_017420625.1. The sequence goes on along the minus strand of JAFOIR010000108.1, from coordinate 2,563 downwards.
TACTACCATTTGCCTATATTTATGTCAAGGATTATTTTTCTATACTTTTTATTCTTTTGACTCGGATCCTGCGTTCATCTTCGCTCTCATAAAAGCTTTAATATATTCGGCGGAACGCTCCTCGACTTCTATGTCTTCCGGCTGAAGATCACGTCCTGATTCGACGCCGCCCAGGACTGCCTCACCTTTGATGAGACTGGCTGTGAGATGCGGATTCTTCGTAAGGAGAGGCCCCAGCACTCCGGTATAGATTACACCGCCGCTGATTGCGCCTTCCTCGCCGTTTCCATTGTTTCCCCTGCCGTATATCACTTTACCGAAAGGTTTCTGCCCTTCCGCCAGCGTTACGTCAGCAACCTGAATCTGGTTTCCAATGACGTCCAGTCCATCCTCTGTTCTGACCCAGATGTCATCGCCCCAAACGGACTCCCGTTCCTTCCAGGTCATGTCGAGGAGACCAAGTCCTTCTATCACACTGCCATCGTACAGTTCCGTGCTTTTACCAAGCGCCGCTCCGCTGCTTCCGTTTGCAATCAGAAGTCCTCCGCGTCTGAGAAATTCCGTAATGCCTTCCTTTTGACGAATCAGTGCGGCCGACACTTTATCCGCACATTTGAGCTCTCCTGCCGTCATATAAACGATATGAGGCCAGCTCCAGTCTTCGTCTGTCTTCAGGTTATCACTTCTTCTGACTTCAACAGGAACATCCAGCAGATCACACATGTGAACAAGTGCCATCACATCGCCCCTGCCGCCGTGAATATTCAGCACATCGGGGTAAAGCCACAGTATATGCAGACGCCTGAATCCGCTCTCACCTGTCACCTCTGTGACATTGGCAAGAACATCAGAACTCCTGTTGTATTTTTTTCTTATTCTGTTGAATTGATCAAATCTATCCATCCGACTCACTCCATCATCAAGACGATTTAATTCATACTTTTCACGTACTCCGCCAGGGCTTCATATTTGTGAAGCCATGTAATCAGATAAACATTATCACAATCGTATTTCTGCAGTTCCTCGATGATCGTCTTATCATCATTCGTTGGAAGAACCGTCAGTTTCTCCGCTTCAAAGCCATCATAGAGCATTCTGAGCCCCGCATCGTAGGCAACGGTTCCTGAGAAGCAGATGCATCTTTCGATATCCGAGGCAATCAGTCTGCGGAAATCGCAGTCGAATGTGTAGAATGTATTCGTATAATGAGGGTCAAAATCAACGAGCTCATCAAGACCCAGCATGAAGATCTTCTTCTCCGGATCATCTGCGATCACATTCAGTGCCGACTGCACTGTCTCAGGATTCTCCTGTTTCATGCGCAGGTACTTGATGCTTTTGCTTCCCACATTGATGGTTTCCATTCTTCCGCCCTGAAGCGCAAAATCCGCAAAGGCGCTGCTGATGTCTTCACTCTTTACCCCAAATTCGGATGCGGCTGCGAGTACAGCGATATAGCAGTACAGGAAGTACGGCGTGCTGTATTTGAAGTCATATGTCTTGTCTCCAACCTTGAAGATCTTGTTTTCAAAATCAATATCCTCGGCCTGATAATCCTTTACTGCCGTTCCGAATCCGCAGGATGGACAGGTGAAGCTGCCGATGTTGTCTATGTTGTAGTAGTCGTAGACAACCGCTTCATGGCAGATTGGGCAAGGCGCCGTAACAGAGAAGAAATCGTCCTTCTTATCAAAGGAGGAAGCATTTCTGCTGACACCGTAGGTGACGCATCTTCCTGCGCCCTGTCCAAGGCTCAGCGCGTTCGGTTCATCTCCGTTCACATAGACCGTCATATCTTCACTGATGACTGACTGGATCTTTCTGCGGATGATTTCAGGCTCACCGTTTCGCTGGACCTGATCCTTCTGCACATTTGTAATGCACAGGTGTTTTGCAGGCAGCTGCTTATGTATGATCGGCAGAAACCTCTCATCGGTTTCCATGAGCACCACGTCCGCCTTCAGCTCACCGGACAAGCTGCAGCTTTTGAGCAGCGAAACAACGACGCCGCCGATCAGGTTTGCGCCTTCCAGGTTTACTGCTGTTTTGAGTCCGGCACGCTTAAAGACATGGGCCATCAGATTGGTCGTAGTGCTTTTGCCGTTCGTGCCTGTTACGAAAATGGTCCTGTCCGGATCAAGACCCTTGATGTGACTGATAAAATCCGGATCGATTTTCAGGGCTACTTTGCCCGGGAGATTGGTTCCTCTCCCTTTGGCTACTATGTTAATTGCCCACGCTGTAAATTTCGCAGCGATCAATGCAAATCTGAATTTCATTTGCTCTATCTATTCTTCCTCTCGAATGTGGAGCCTTCTCCTAATGAACGCAGGTACTTCTTCTTGTGGAATTCCAAGTGCCCACGCAAACTCCTCCTCCACCAGCTTCTCCGCTGATTTGAGTGTTGTCGTATCTGTAACAGAAAGCTTCTTGCCTATCTTGGCAAGTTCTCGCTTTTTTTCATAGATACATGTGACCATATTGAGGAGTCTTACGCTGACGCCATCATGGAGAATACTCCTGAAGTAATCTCCCCTTTCTCTCCTGTCTTTGATCCACTTGA
>JAFOIR010000107.1 GCA_017420625.1 Bacillota bacterium | reverse complement strand
GCGCTTGCAAGCAAAAAAGCCTCCAGAAGGAGGCTGGAACTGGAAGAAGAAGGCCTGCATGTACCCGGTTTTCTGATCGAATCCATCACCTCCAGCTGCAACCTTCACTGCGCAGGATGCTATTGCGCTGCAACGAAGCAACCGTCGATTCTCCGCCCGTTGCACAGCTTACAGCAGAGGAATGGGGCCGGATCTTTGAAGAGGCAGACGATCTGGGTGTCAGCTTTATCATGCTGGCAGGCGGTGAGCCGATGCTTAGGCGCGATGTCATCGAAAAGGCAGCTGAACGAAAAAACATCCTCTTTCCCATTTTTACCAACGGGACCTTCATCAGCCAGAAATACTTTGAATTGCTGGATGCAAACCGCAACCTGATTCCGGTACTCAGTATCGAGGGCGGAAAAGAGATTACGGATGAACGCCGCGGAGAAGGGATCTACGATATTCTGATGCGCAATATGGATCGGTTCCGGGAGAAAGGACTGATCTTCGGCGCTTCCATCACCATGACAACAGAAAACATGGAAGAGGTAACTTCTCCGGAATACCTGCAGATGCTGATGGATAAGGGATGCAAACTGATCATCTATATCGAATTTGTTCCGGTTACGGAAGAAGCACAATACCTGGCGCCTGGAGAGAAAGAACGCGCCTATATGGCCAAGGCCATGGATCAGCTGAGACAGATCTATCCGGAGACAGTCCTGCTCTCGTTCCCGGGCGATGAGCTGGCACTGGGCGGATGCATGGCCGCCGGACGGGAATTCTTCCATATCAATTCTCATGGCGGTGCGGAACCCTGCCCCTTCTCCCCCTATTCGGACGTCAACATCAGAGATACTTCTCTTCGGGAAGCGATCGCATCACCTTTCTTCCGGCTTCTGAAGGAGGAAGGCGTACTCAGTGAAGAGCATGTGGGCGGCTGCGTTCTCTTCACCCAGAGAGAAAAGGTTCAGGCATTATTAGGAAGAAAGGAGACTCCCTATGAAGAACTTTAAGATCGCGATCGTCGGTGCCGGTGTCTGGGGCGATACGCATGCAGCGATCTATCGGGAACATCCGAACGTAGAACCGGTCGCCATCTGCGACAAAAACATCGAAAAGGCAAAAGCACTGGCAGAGAAGTACGGACTTGGCCGCGTCTTCGGCAGTGTCCGTGAGCTTCTGGACTGGGGTGATTTCGAGGCGGTCTCGATCGTGACCCCTGACTTTCTGCATGCGGATATTGCCGTTGCCTGTGCTGAGGCCGGCAAGCACATGCTCATTGAAAAACCCTTGGCAACGACCCGGGAAGACGTCTTCAGGATTATGGAAGCCGTGAAGAAGAACAATGTCCGCGCCATGGTCGATCTGCATAACCGGTTCAGCCCGCCTTTTGCAGAAGCAAAACGTCTGATCGAGCAGGGTGAACTGGGCAATCTTCGAAGTGGATATTTCCGTCTGAATGATATCAAGTGGGTCGCCACGGACATGCTTTCCTGGTCTGCGCAGTCTTCGATCCTGTGGTTCCTTGGAAGTCACAGCTTTGATACGCTGCAGTGGCTCTTCCAGGACAGAGCGACAAGAGTTTATACTGTGTCAAACCGCGGTGTGCTGGACAGTCTGGGCGTAGAGACGGACGATACGTTCCTTACAACGATCGAGTTCGAACACGGAGCGATCGCGCAGATGGAGAACGGCTGGATCACGCCGAACGCCAATCCCTGTGTCAACGATATCAAATGCAATTTGACCGGTGACAAGGGCATGATCGCGATCGATGCCAGCAACCACAATATGATCCAGTTCTATTCTGATCAGAAGGTCACGGTGCCGGATGTGATCGTCCGCAATCAGATCCATGGCAGAGTCAAGGGTTTTGCCTATGAAAGCATCCGAAGCTTTGTTGATCAGATGGCAGCAGACAAACCATTTATCGTCAGCCTGGAGGATGCCGCAAGAACGTCGCTGGCGATCCTGGCCATTATGGAATCAGCCAAAACAAGAATGCCCGTAGAGATCGATTACGGGCCGTTAAAATAATTCAATCAGGAGAATCATCATGACGCAGGAAGAGAAGATCCTTGCCGGGAAGGTATTTGACCCGGTATCGCCGGAACTGGTCGCCATCAAGAGAAAAGCTCACAACATGTGTGTGGACTATGGCATGACCCACGAAGATGAAGCAGAGAAAAGAAGAGCCATGCTGGAGGATGTGCTGGGCGGCATCGGAGAAAATGCCCGTATCCAGGGACCGGTCTTCTTCAACTATGGCTGCCATACGACCATCGGCAGCAACTTCTTTGCCAACTACAATTTTACGGTACAGGACGACGCGCCGGTGACCATCGGCAATCGCGTCAACATCGGTCCGAACGTGACGATCACCACTCCGTTCCATCCGCTGGTCGCGGAAGAGCGGATCGGTTTCGAAGTCGACGGAACCTATTATAATCATCCCTGCTATGCGAAACCGGTCGTGATCGAGGACGGCGTATGGATCGGTGCCGGTGTGACGATCTGCGGCGGCGTGAGGATCGGCCATGGTGCCGTCATCGGAGCAGGCAGCGTCGTGACCAGGGATATTCCGGCGAATACTATCGCAGTAGGTGTACCCTGTAAAGTCATGCGTCCTATTACGGAAGAGGATCGGATGAAAAACCATCCGGAACTTCTCTGATATAATCAGCAGATGGACCATCGTCGATTCGGAAGATACGCTGGGCGTCAATCTGAACATCAAACCGGTTCGCTGAAATAAAAACGATACAGGAAGGTTAAACCAATGCTTCGGTTAAGACCGTATAAAAGCTGTGATGCAGCAACGATCGCTGAGTGGGTTCGGGAAGAAGATGCTTTTCTTAAATGGGGAGGGCAGCTGTTCGGAGACTATCCCATATCTGCGAAGGTGATCGATGAAAAATACCGACTGAAAAACGGCGACTGCGTGGAAGAAGACAACTTTTATCCCTGGACGGCTTTCGATGAGGAGAACCGAGTCGTCGGCCATTTCATTATGCGGTATATCCACGGGGATAATCGGATCCTTCGCTTTGGATGGGTCGTGGTGGATGATACCATTCGGGGAAAGGGCTACGGCACCCAAATGCTTTCTCTGGGGCTTAAATATGCGTTCGGGATCCTGGATGTGGATAAAGTAACCATTGGCGTTTATGACAACAATGAACTTGGCCATCGATGCTACCTGAAGGTCGGATTTACCGACAGGGAGATCGTTTCCCATGAGCCCTGGAATATTATCGAGATGGAGATCACAAAAGGAGATTATTTCCGACTGAATGGGAAGAATCATGAAGGATAAATCTAACGAAAAGTGGATCTGGCTGCCGGAAGACCGATATCCGGACAGCCAGATAACTATTTACAGCGCACTCCTTGAGAATGCAAAGGCAAATTATGTCACAGCAGAGTTTTCCCGGGAATATAGATTCGCTGAAAAAGTCGTTTCTGCGAAAATTCGCTTTAGTGCGGATACGGCGGTTCAGCTGTACTTGAATGGCAGCGTTATCGCCACCGGACCGGTCAGTGTCGGCGGAGATTTTATCGGTAATGAAACCGTGCGCGAGAATTTTTATGCTTCTGAACTGGAGTTATTCCCGGATGCGGATCAACTCTCTTTCTTTGCACGCGTTCGGATGAGCCCCGTACAGATCTGTGAATATTCAAAAGGTCACGGCGGGTTCATGCTGTCTGCCATTCTCGAACTGGAGGATGGAAGGACGGAATGGATCAGTACGGACGAGAGATGGATGGTCAGGAAGAATGGCGCTTACTGTGTGCCGAACACCATGAGTGGCAAGATCTGCCCGGATGAATATGTCCCGGCCGAGGTAATTGAAAATATCTGGCATTGTGAAACAGCTCCAATTCCTGTCCGAAGCGAAAGAAAGATCGAACCATCCGGCAGCAGGATCATTCTGGAGCCTCATGAGAACCGGACTCTCATCCTGGATCTTCCTATGATCACAGCCGGATTTGTTCAGACAGAGGCAGAAACATCCGGAGAAGTTGTCGTACGGGTAACGGGCAGGGAACTTGAAGAAAGCGGCACGACGGAAGAGATGCTGTTTTTGGAAAGTGGGTCTTACCGGGGTTCATATCTTCACAGCGCGGGAAATCTGCTGGTGTCCTGCGAGAATCATTCGGACAGATTGGCAACGATCCGGGTGTCTTTCATCGAAACGCATTATCCGGTGACGGAAGAGGTACATACCCGGGTCAGTGATGAAGAACTGACTAAGGTTTTGGAGACCTGTCGTCATACCCTGAAGATCTGCCGTCAGACACATCATCTCGACAGTCCCCGCCACTGTGAACCATTGGCCTGCACAGGAGATTATTATATTGAAAGTCTGATGACACCCTTTTCCTTTGGAGATATGAGACTGGCTGAGTTTGATCTGGTGAGGACGGCCGTTCTTCTGGAACGGGAAAACGGAAGAATGTTCCATACGACCTACAGCCTGATCTGGGTCCGGATGCTGTATGACGTCTATATGATCACGGGAAGGATCGAACTGCTGGAACGCTGCAGAAGGGCGCTCGAGCTTTTGCTTGCCCGGTTCGAATCTTACCTGGGAGAAAACGGACTCATCGAAAATCCGCCTGATTATATGTTCGTGGACTGGATCTATATGGATGGGATCTCGATGCATCATCCGCCCAAAGCCCTGGGACAGACCTGTCTGAATCTGTTTTACTATGCTGCGCTGGATGCTGCCGGAAAGATCTTTTCGGAGCTCTGTGAGCATGAAAAAGCGCAGATCCTGGCGGATAAAAGTGCGGATCTGCGCATAGCGATCAACGAATATCTATATGACCCGGACAAGGGCATGTACTTTGAAGGGCTGAACACGCCGACGAGGGAAGACCTGATCGGTAAATGGATGCCGCCCAATGTCCCGAAACGATATTATCTCAAGCATTCGAACATCCTGGCCTGCTTCTCAGGAGCGTGCGACAATGAGACCGGCCGAAAGATCATAGACAAAATCATGCAGGATGAGATTCCCGGTGACTGTCAGCCATACTTTCTTCATTATCTGCTGGAAGCGGTGTATCATCTCGGACTTCGGGAGCAGTATACCCTTTCGATCCTGGAAAAATGGAAAACGCCAGTCCTCGAGTGTTCCAAAGGACTGGCGGAAGGATTCATCAAGCCGGAACCGACTTATCATTTCGATCACAGCCATGCCTGGGGCGGGACACCGCTTTATTCCCTGCCTAAAGCATTGCTGGGACCTCAGTGGACAAAGCCGGGCATGAAAGATCTTGCTTTCTCGCCTTCTCTGCTCGGCTTGAAGTGGGCAAAGGTCGAGCTTCTGACACCATCCGGCAAGGTGACCTGTGATATGAAAGAAGGAGAAGAGCCTCAGCTTTTTTTCCGGAGCATATGATACTTCGGGGCATCCTGCTCGAGATTCTTCTGGACGAGGGTCATGTCCGAACAGCCCAGGTCATCCAGTGCAAGCAAAACAGCACCGACGGCCGGTTCCATCGCACTTTCGATGATCTGCGCATTGGGAACCGCTGTCAGGATTACTTCTTTTACTGTATCCAGAAGGATCGGCGCCTTGCATTTGAAAACACTTCCGGAGATGATCACTTCGACGGGTTCGTTCTGAAGGCCAAGACGACAGATTCCGCTGACTGCATAGGCGGCTATATCTTTTCCGAACTGAGTCAGTACCCGAGCGGCGACAGGATCGCCGCTTAAAACTTCCTCGGAGACAATGATCGGTATTTCATGTTTTTCCGCTTGCGTAAGCCGGTTTTCGACTTTCTTCCGAAGAAGATCATCAACATTTTCACAATGCGTCAGAGCAAGAAAGCGTCCGGTCAGAGATGTTGCAGCTCCCATGCCGGATTCTGCATTGAAAACAGCCTGCAGGGCACGCCTCGCCAGGGCATTGCCGCCCTGATCTTCATCCGGGATGTAGTAACCATAGACATATTCCTGGCCTTTGCCGTCCCGGACGCCGCAGTTGAGTCCGGTTCCTGCACAGAGAATACACCCCATCGGGCTGTTGCTTCCGGCACGAAGCGCAATGATGCAGTCATTGACGACATGAATATGGCTTTTCTCTATGCTGAGTGTTTTTTCCAGTGCATTGGTCAGAAGACCGGATTCATCTGACCAGTCGACACCTGTCATACCGGCAGCAAGCCAGGCGATGTCACTTAATGTAAGAGCGGCCATGGAAAGGGCGGCCCTTACCGATTCTTCCACACCCCGCATGGCAGCGGCCATCCCATTCATGGAATGACAGGCACCGATCCCGGTTCCAATGCCTAAAAGATGGCCGGTTTCATCGGCAACGAGAGCATGAGTCTTGGTCGCACCCTGATCGATTCCGAGAACATATTTCATGATCTTCTCCTCAGAACTTAAACTGCGGCAGGAATTCTTTGTTGGCTTCCAGCAGTTCCGGTACGAGTTTTTCCACCAGGTCATATTCGCGCACCAGCGGATGAGCCAGCAGTGCCCATTTCATCTTGGTGATGCTGCCTTCTATTGCAGCTTCCACGGCCAGCTGTTCATAGTTCTTGACTTCAGAGATGAGACCCCAGCACATGGGCGGGATTTTATCCAGCGATTTGTGGATGGGCTGCATCCCCCGTTGATTGACCATACAGTTGATCTCAACGACGGCGCTGTCCGGCAGGAAGGGAATTGCACCGTTGTTCGGAACGTTTACGACCATCTCGGTATCATCGTTGTTATAGACAGCATTGACGAAGGTCATGGCGACTTCGCTGTATCCGCCGCCGCCGCGCTTTTCCAAAGCAGCCGG
>JAFOIR010000013.1 GCA_017420625.1 Bacillota bacterium | reverse complement strand
CAGCCACTCTCAGCTGCAATGAAGGAAGCTTCCCGGTATTTAGACAGGATTCTGGATCAACATCGGCTGGCATCCGGTTATCATGTCACGTCCATGGATGCTCTCATGCATCTGATTGAAACACTGGAAAAGCAGTTGGAGAGCTTTCTCGATATCCGGAAAGACATCATCAATATGATGCGAAGATGCAAGGATCCGCAGAAGATGACGGAGCTGAAGGCAGCCAGAACAGCCAGGACACAGAGCATCGTCAAACTCAGGAAAGAGATCAAAATTGCGAAAAGCCTCGTCGCAGACTACGACCGAGACATCAGTCTGATCAAAGCTGAAGGCAGAGCCCAGGACAGGTTTATGCAAAAGCAAGCTGAAATCAAAAGCCCCAGAAACAGAAACAGAGATAGGGAAAGATGATCCCTGTCTCTTTGCCTATCTGTATTGGAAACCCATATTTCTCATGTTTCTGGTCATCTTTTGCGGTTTTTATGTACCGCTTTTGCCACAAAAATGCAAATGAAATGTGGGCTCCTGAGTCATCTTCTTGGTCATCTTTTTGGTCATCTTTTTGCTCAAACTGTGTTACAGCTGTTAGGATTGTTATAGTATTTGCTCATCTCGCAAACACTAAGAAAACCTCGCGAGCCCAGTATTTATGCTGGTTTGCGAGGTTTTTCGATAGAATCGGAGATTCGGAGAATTGCAATAAAAAAATGCGGACGGCGGGACTTGAACCCGCAAGGTCGTATATTAACCACTAGATCCTTAGTCTAGCGCGTCTGCCAATTCCGCCACATCCGCATAAAAGCAAAAAATATAATATCATCTTTAGTTTCCATTGTCAAGTGTTTTTTCTTGTGATATACTATCAGATTAGATTCGGGACCAAACGGATTCTTTATTTCATTAGAAAGGGAGTGTTACCATGAAAAGTAAACTCAAACACTTCAGGATCTTGTCACTGTGTCTCGCCCTGATACTAGTTACGGGAATGCTTGCCGGCTGCCAGAAGGCACCGGAAAGCAAAGCTGTCACCATCACCGATATGACCGGCCGAGAGATCACCTTAGAAGAGCCGGCAACTCGTGTCGTCGCTTTGTCCGCAGCGGACTGTGAAGTCCTGTTTGCTGTCGGCGCCGGCGATACACTGGTCGGACGCGGAGAATACTGCGATTACCCGGCCGAGGTGCTGAATGTTCCCTCTGTAGAATCAGGTTACGAGACCAACATCGAACAGATCATTGAACTCAAACCTCAGGTGCTCCTGATGAGCACGATGGCGCAGACCGAAGAACAGGTCAAGGCGCTCGAGGATGCGGGCATCAAGGTCGTCGTTTCCGATGCACAGGATATTGAAGGCGTCTATCAGTCGATCACCATGATCGGTCAGCTGATGGGCAAGACCGCAGAAGCGGAAAAAGTCATTGAAAACATGAAAGCTACCTTCAAGGAAGTTGCCGGCAATGAGTCGCTTTCCGGCAAGAGCGTCTACTTTGAAGTTTCCCCGCTGGAGTGGGGCCTGTGGACCGCCGGAAAAGGTACGTTTATGAATGAGATCGCCGAGATGATGGGTCTCAAAAACTGCTTCGACGATGTCACCGGCTGGGGTGAGATCTCCGAGGAACAGGTTCTCGAGCGCAACCCGGACATCATCGTGACGATTTCCATGTATTATGGCGAAGGCCCGACCCCTGTCGAAGAGATCGCAGGCCGTGCCGGCTGGGAAAATGTCACCGCCGTCAAAGAGGGCATGATCCTCAACCTTGCCAACAACGAACTCTCCCGCCCCGCTCCGAGACTGGCAGAAGGCGCAAAGATGCTCTACGATTTTGCAAGCGGAGCTTCCAAATAATTTCCCATAAAGGATTCAATGAAACAATCAGCTAAAGACAGTTTTTCGCCGCTGACATTAGGGCTTTTCGCTCTGGTGACAGCGGCGACGCTGGTATTATGTGTATGTACCGGCAGTGTCAACATACCGATAAATGAAACTGTCCGGGTTCTCTTCCGGGCAATTCTGAGACAGGCACAGGATGACTCTTCGGCTGTACCGATCATCCTGAATGTGCGCCTGCCTCGGGTTCTCTGTGTCTTACTGACCGGATCCTCACTGGCACTTTGCGGTGCATCCATGCAGGGTCTTCTGAAGAATTCCCTGGCTGACGGTTCCACGCTGGGTGTTTCAACCGGTGCCTCCCTCGGCGCCGCACTTGCCATCGCACTTGGGATCACACTGCCCGGGATTCCCTTCGCCGGGACAATGGTCATGGCGATCCTCTTCGCCTTTCTTTCTCTGATGATTATCCTGACGCTGGCCTACCGGCTGGACTATTCACTCTCGACCAACACCATCATTCTGCTCGGCGTCATCTTTTCCATGTTTGTTTCCAGTATCCTTTCCCTGGTCATTACCTTCGCCTCGGATAAAGTGAAGAATATTGTATTCTGGACGATGGGATCGCTTGCTGGCTCAAGCTATCTGAACGCCCTGGTACTCTTCGCCGTTCTGCTGATCTGCGGGACCATTCTTCTTGCTCTTTCCAGAGAACTCAATGCTTTTGCGATCGGAGAATCCAATGCTCGTACGATCGGCGTCAATGTACGTAAGACGAAACTCGTCATACTGATCACCGTTTCGATCCTGATCGGGGTATGCGTATCGATCGGAGGATCCATCGGATTTGTGGGCCTTGTGACCCCGCATATGGTGCGGCTGATCACCGGTCCGAACCATAAAAAGCTGCTGCCCGCCTGTCTGTTTGGCGGCGGAACGTTTCTGATGCTGTGCGATCTGGTCGCCCGTGTGCTGCTTCGGCCGCTGGAGCTGCCGATCGGTGTCGTAACCAGTCTGATCGGCGCAGTGGTATTTGTCATTATCTATGCGCGTTCGCGCGGACAATGGCGCACTCGGTAAGGAGGCAGAAATGACTAAACTCTTAACCGTTCAGAATCTGTCAGTCCAGGTACCGGCTGCCGAAAAGCAGCGCGGTTCGATGCGCCGTATCCTCGATGATGTCAGTTTTTCTTTTGCCTCTGGTGAACATCTGTGTATCGTTG